>JBGSLW010000259.1:0-8648 GCA_041740495.1 Pirellulaceae bacterium | reverse complement strand
GCCGGCCAACCTGTCCGCGACGATGACTCCTGTCCAGGAAGGGATGCGCAATTCCGACGCCGCCGCGGCTGCCTCGCCGGTGCTCACGGCTCCGGGGGCCTCGATCCACGTCAACACGGTGGGTCCCAAATCGATCTCGGTCGGCAAGAACGCGACGTACGAAATCACGGTGACCAACCACGGCTCGAATCCGGCCCAGCAATTGGCCGTGACATTTGCCACCCCCAATTGGATTGAAATCGCCAACACCAACCTGACCAGTGGGACCAAGGAAGTCCTGAGGGAAGGGGAGGCCGTCCGCATGATCTGGCGAGTCGACCGATTGGAGGCGGGTAAATCCCAGCGCCTGATCCTGGACGTGATCCCCAGAAAAGCTCAAGTCTTCGACTTGAACGTCGAATGGTCGCTGGCCCCGGTCGGCGGCGCCGTCCAGGTGCAGGTCACCGAGCCGATGCTCAAGATGGCGATCACTGGTCCGGACGAGGTCCAGTATGGTCAAACGGTTTTGTACAACGTTGCGATTCGCAACCCAGGTACGGGCGTTGCCGAAAACGTGAACATCATGTTGAGCGAGGCGTTGGGTGGGGAGCGAGCCAACTTAGGGAACATCGGTCCTGGCGAAGAAAAGAACTTGCAAGTCGAGTTGATCGCCCGGAGCGCCGGCCTGTTGGAGCTTTCGGCCACGGTGAACGGCGACGGCAGCCTCAAGGACGCCGCTTCTCGCCAAATCACCGTTCGCCGCGCCCAACTCAAGATCGCGGTCGAAGCACCGCCGTCGAAGTACTCCGGAACGACCGGAAACGTGCAAATCACGATCGAGAACACCGGAGATGCGATCGCCCAGGACGTGCTGGCTGCGATCGGTCTGCCGGCGGGCGTCGAGTACATTTCGGGAATCGATGCCGCCGAGCGGATGGATAGCGGACTCCGTTGGAACGTGGGTTCGATGACCCCCGGGGCCAAGCGAGCCTACCGCGTGACGTGCTTGTTCAATACCTCGGGGGATGCGCAAATCGACGCCGGCGTCCGCGGAGCAGGGGACTTGGCCGATGCCGCCGTCGCCCAGACCATGGTCGAGACGCTGGCTGACCTGGTGCTGACGGTCGAAGATCCGCGTGGTCCGTTGCCGATCGGCGAAGAAGTGACATACCAGATCCGCGTCGCCAACCGCGGGACCAAAGCCGCCGCCAACCTGGAACTCGTGATGCACTTCTCGAACGGGATCGAGCCCACCCTGGCCGAAGGGACTGGCCACAAACTCAACCCGGGCGAAGTCCTGTTCGACGCCATCCCGCAATTGGAACCGAACGAAGAGCTCGTTTTCAAAGTCGTCGCGAAAGCCGCCATGCCAGGGTCGCACGCCTACCGCGCGCAGTTGACCTGCGTCGAAGCCGACGCCCGTGAGATGGCGGGCGGCACCACCAAGTTCTTCGGCGACGAAGGCGCTGCCGTCCCGGTCTCGCAACCCCCGGCGGTCGAGCCCGCTGCGGAACTCAGCGAACAAGCACCGGCCAGCGTGATGACGAAATAGCGCCCTACCGGTCGCGTGGACTGACCGACGACGGGTCAGAAGCCAGCAGACGAATATGGCACGACGCGATGCATCGTGCCATTGTTCGTGAATCTTGTGGTGACTACAGCGGGATGCGGTGAATTCAGAGGGATACGCGACGCGGAGCGTCGCGCCACTCTGTTTTTCGACCGTGGGTTAGTTCACGTCGTGCCGGAAGACTCGTCCATTCCGCATCACAAAGTGCACCGAACGAATGTGGTTGATGTCCTCGAGCGGGTTGCCGGGGAGCGCAATCAGATCGGCTTGCCAACCCGGAATCACACGGCCAACCCGTTCGTCCAAATCCATGAGTTCAGCGGCGTTGCAGGTCATCGCCCGCAGAATCTCCAAGTTCGGAATTTCTGCCCGCTGCCAGGTTTGCAATACCTCCAGGCTCGAGTCGATTCGATTCTTGTCCGGCAAATCGATGACAATATCCGTACCGAATGCCAACTTCACGCCGAGCTGATGTGCCAGCCGCAATCGCCGCACCAGCTTGTCTGAATTCGCGCGGGCGGCGTCGTCACTCATCCCGTACGCTTTGAAGTTGGCAAAAGCGAAATCGGTACCCACCAAGAAGGTCCCGTGCTCCTTCATCAATCTCAATAGCTCTTCGTCCAAGTCGAAACCATGCTCGATCGCTGCCGCCCCACCCAAGATTACGGCTCGGGCAGCCTCGCCGCCCATCACATGGACCGTCACCTTGAGACCTGATCGTTTGGCCTCTGCGACCGCCGCTTCGATCTCCTGCTGGCTGTAGAAATACCGCTGTTGATCGGAAACCAGTTTAATCGTATCCGCGCCAAAGTAGATATTCTGGCGAATCGCTTTGACAATCTCTTCCGGACTATCCGCGTCGATGAAGTCGATTTGCCAGAAGCCTTTGTTGTCGTAGGTAATTCCACCCGTTTGCCCACCGAAGGGTGCAATGATCATTCCCGCATATTGGATGTGCGGGCCTTCGTACCATCCCGCCTTGATCGCGCGAATCACATCCGCCGTCGCGTAGTCCAGGTCGTTGCCGATTTCCTTAATCGTCGTGAACCCCGCCCGCAGAAACTCCTGCGCCACCTTGACGCCCCGCAGCGCCCGCAACCCTTTGCCTTCGTTCAAATAGGTGTCATTCCAATTCGGTCGGTGGTAGTCGATATTCCAAGTGATGTGGACATGCGCGTCCATCAAGCCCGGCAAAACCCAGGAATCTCGCAAGTCGATCCAACCGGGCTCCAACGCCGAAACGTCCTTCGCTGGCTCGATCGACGCGATCTTCCCATCCACTACGCGAATCAACTGATTCGTCGTCGTCTCGCCACTCGCGGGGTCCAGTAGATGGCCTGCCACCAGCGTGGCGGTCTGCCCCATAACAGGTGAGGGACACTGCAGCCCGGCGAACCCCAACAGCGTTAGCATCAGGGTCCGCCGGAACGCATTGAGTATCGGTCGTCGAGCCCACGACATATTCATCACTCCCGATCCTGGTTCCCCGCCTTGGCGACGTTGACTGAACGGATTTCAACAGGCGACTAGGAGCAGCCCATGCTGTTGCCGCAGTTGTGGCAGAGGTAGCAATTCCCGCTGCGGACCGTGATCGAACCGCAGTGGTCGCAGGCTGGCGCATCACTCTGGAATTTGCTGAAGTCCTGCGTGCGCGGGTTCGACGACGGGGCGAGTTTCGCCGCGCCATTCTCGGCGAGTGTCGAACCGGCGGAGGTTGCTGCCGCACCGCCAGGCGCCGCGGCCTCGACCGATTTTGCCGCCGCCACGTTGCTGAACTGTTCGCGGTAGCCCGGAATAAACTCCATCCCCAACCAGCGGAAGATGTAATCCACGATGCTCTTGGCGAATCGGATCTCCGGGTTCTGCGTGATCCCCATCGGCTCGAAACGGGCGTGAGCGAACTTTTGCACCAGCACTTCCAGCGGGACGCCGTATTGCAGTGCAATCGAGATCGCGGTGCCGTACGCGTCCATCAACCCGCCGACCGTGCTCCCTTCTTTGGCCATCGTGATGAAGACCTCGCCCGGCTGCCCGTCGTCGTACAGCCCCACGGTGATGTAACCTTCGTGCCCGACGATGCTAAACTTGTGCGTGAGCGAGCGGCGGGTATCCGGCAAGCGGCGCCGCAACGGGCGTTTCGCTTCGATTCGTTCGGACTTGGAGTCCTCCGCACTGGTCGCCAGCGGCTGGCTCTGCTTCGAACCGTCCCGGTAAATCGCCAGGGCTTTGAGCCCCAATTCCCAGCCCCAAAGATACGCCGCGGCGATGTCGTCCGGCGTGACCGTGGACGGCATGTTGACGGTTTTCGAGATCGCTCCGGACAAGAACGGTTGGGCGTCAGCCATCATCGCGACATGCGCCCGCCATTCGATGCTCCGTTCCCCATTCCGCGGGCGAAACGCGCAATCGAAGACCGGCAGATCTTTCGCCTGCAAATCTGCCGCACCTTCGATCGTGTCGTGTTGGTCGATGTGCGCCAGGATCCGTTCGATCGCCGCGGCGTCGTATCCCAAGGTCTGGAGCGCCAACCCGACCGTCCGGTTGACGATCTTCATTAAGCCGCCCCCCGCCAGGTGCTTGTACTTGACCAAGGCGATGTCGGGCTCGATCCCGGTCGTATCACAATCCATCATGAAGCTGATCGTCCCGGTGGGGGCCAAGACCGTCGCCTGGGCGTTGCGGAAGCCGAATTCGCGCCCTTGCCGCAAGACATCGTCCCACAGCTCCTGCGCGGCGGCTCGCAGTTGCACCGGCCCGGCCGGGTCGATCTTTCGCACCTCGCTGCGATGCATCTCCATCACCGCCAACATCGGCTCGCGATTCCGTTCGTATTCGGCAAAGGCGCCTCGAGCCGCCGCCATCTCCGCACTCGTGCGAAACGCCGCCGCGTGCAAAATCGCGGTCACCGCCCCGCACCAGCTCCGCGCCGCCGGCGAATCATACGCCAACCCCAGCGACATCAAGTAGCTTCCCAGATTCGAGTACCCCAAACCCAATGGACGGAATCGGTGACTGTTCAAGGCAATCGCCGCCGTGGGATAACTCGCCCGATCCACCAGGATCTCTTGGGCGACAAAAAACAATCGGCACGCGGCGACATAGCGGTCGACGTCCAACGCGCCATCCGGCATTCGGAACTTCATCAAGTTGACGCTCGCCAGATTGCAAGCGGTGTTATCCAGAAACATGTACTCGCTGCACGGGTTGCTGGCGTTGATCCGCCCCGAATTCGAGCACGGGTTCCAGCGGTTGATCGTCGTGTCGTACTGGATCCCCGGATCGCCGCAATGCCAAGCGCACTCCGCCATGCGGTGGAGCAGAGTCCGCGCCGAGTAGTTCGGCCCTTGCTGGTTGGGATCGGTAACCCATCGCGTGGTCCACATCCCGTCGCGGCGGACCGTTTCCATGAACTCGTCGCTGACCCGCACCGAAAGATTGGCGTTCTGGAAGAGGATCGAACTGTACGCTTCGCCGTTGAAATTGGCGTCGAAGCCTCCTTTTTCGATCAGAATCCGGGCCTTCTGCTCCTCCTTATATTTGCACTCGATGAACTCCAGAATGTCCGGGTGGTTGACCTTCAGCGATTGCATCTTCGCGGCCCGGCGCGTCTTTCCGCCCGATTTCACGACCCCCGCGATCTGATCGTAGACCCGCATGAAGGAGAGCGGCCCGGAGGGGCGCCCCCCGCCCGCGAGCTTCTCCCGATGCGAGCGTAGCGTGGACAAATCCGTCCCGGTCCCCGAACCGAACTTGAACAACAAGGCCTCGCTGGCCGCCAGACGCATGATCCCTTCGATGTTGTCGTCGACGCTCTGGATGAAGCACGCCGAACACTGGGGGAATTCGTACGGATTCTGCGTCAACTCCACTTGCTCCGACGCGTCGTTCCAATGCCAGTTCGACGGGTCGCCGCTCAGTCCGTACTCGGCGTGCAATCCGACGTTGAACCAGACCGGCGAGTTGAACGACCCGTATTGGTGCAGGCAAAGCCAGGTCAAGTCGCGATAAAAACGCTCGCCGTCAGCCGGCGACGCGAAGTATCCGTCGGCCAGCCCCCAATCGGCGATCGTTCGCGTCACTCGGTGGATCAATTGCCGGACGCTCGTCTCCCGCGCCGCGGTGCCGTGCTCCCCGTAGAAGTATTTGCTGACCACGACGTTGGTCGCCAACTGGCTCCATTCGGACGGAATTTGGCAACCGGTCTGCTCGAACAAGACTCCGCCGCTCTCGTCTTTGATCACGGCCGTCCGCGATTCCCACGCGACGGTGTCAAACGGATCGGCCACATCATTCGGGCAGAACACCGTCGAGACTTTTAAGGGATTTCCGCTGCGTGCGGTGTTTCTGGATAACGATGACGACGTCGACATGGCAATCATCCTCCTGTTGCGGTGCCAGCTTCCTCGACCCGATCGAGTCTTGACCATCAATTATACCACCGCGTGGACGCGCCGCAGGGGCGGTACCGCTTCGACGGTAGACAAATCCGCCGAGTCACCGCCGAGTTTTTCCGGCGAATTGTTTGCATCCCTGGAAACTCCGCCGGATAATGCAGCCCGGATGGGAGCAAATCGATGAGCCGCAACGATCGCCAGCGAAAAATCGACGAAATCTTTCGCCGCGCAAGCGACCTTCCCGCGGGGGAGATCGAACAATTCTTGCGGCAGGCCTGCGGACCAGACGAGTCTCTCCGCCGCGAATTGGAGCAGATGTTGTCGGCGGCCGGCGAACCGGGAACACGCTCGGAAGAGCGACACCCGACTCCCGCGGCCTTGATCCGCGACGCCCTGCGCGGCAGCCCTCCGGGGGCGCGTGATCGCGAGTCCGCCCGCGCGGACCGCAATTTGCTGTATGGGGTTCTGGCCCTGCAGTTGAACTTCATCAACTCCCAACAGCTGAAGCAGGCGATGGAGACTTGGATCACCGACAAATCCATACCGTTGGAAAAAATCTTGCTGGAACAGGGGGCGCTCAGCGCGGAAACCGAAGGGCTGTTCACGGCGCTGGTCGCACAACATATCCTCCAGCACGGCAACGCTCGCCAATGCCTGGAACGGCTGAGCTCCGTCGACGAGATTCAGCACTCGCTAGGGCAACTCCGAGACTCCGAATTGGAGCGTTCGCTGGGGTCGCTGCCGGCAGCGTCGCGCGGAAGCAACCCGCTGGAGGCGGCGACGACTTTGGGAGAAATCACCCGCACGGCAGGGCGATTCAAAATCCTCCGCCCCCACGCCAAAGGTGGACTGGGCGAGATCTCCGTGGCGCTCGACGCGGAATTGAACCGCGCGGTGGCGCTCAAGGAAATTCGACGCGAACTGGCCGATCAAGCGCAAAACCGCGACCGATTTCTACTGGAAGCGGAGGTCACCGGCGGTCTGGAACATCCCGGAATCGTCCCGGTCTACGGTTTGGGGCATTACGACGATGGACGCCCGTTTTACGTGATGCGGTTCATCGAAGGGGATAGCTTAAAGGAGGCGATCCGGGATTTTCGCAAGCATCGAGAGCAGCTTTCGCCGGGAGAGCGAAATATCGAACTGCGGAAACTGCTGCGACGGCTGATCGACGTCTGCGAGGCGGTGCACTACGCGCACAGCCGACAAGTCCTCCACCGCGACCTGAAACCCGGCAATATCATGCTGGGCCGATACGGCGAGACATTGGTAGTGGACTGGGGTTTGGCGCGGACCTTGGGACAGACCGATAAGCCGTTTGTCGGGCCCGGCGGACCGCTCGTCCCCTCCTCCGGCAGTCGGCATGCCCCCACGATGATCGGAACGATGATCGGCACGCCTCCGTACATGAGCCCCGAGCAAGCGGAAGGTCGGCACGACGATTTAAGTCCCGCGACCGACGTCTACAGCTTGGGCGCGACGCTCTATTGCATACTCTGCGGCCAGCCGCCGATCACCGACAACGAGGTGACCGAGGTCTTGCGGAAGGTCCGCCGCGGCGATTTCCCCACCCCCCGCGACATCGATCCACAAGTCCCCAAGGCCTTGGAGGCGATCTGCCTGCGGGCCATGCGGTTGAATCCCCACGAGAGATACCCCGCGGCCCAAGATGTGGCCGACGATCTGGAACGCTGGTTGGCGGACGAGCCGGTAACGGCCTTCGCCGATCCGTGGACCGACCGGTTCGCCCGATTCGCTCGCCGCAACCGCACCGGCGTCGTCGCCGCCGCCGCGGTTCTGCTGATGGGACTGCTGGGCCTGGCGGCGCTCAACCTGGTGACCCGAAACAAGAATGCACAGTTGACCGTCTTGAATTCCGAGCTGACTCGGGCGAACGACGGCCTCGCCCAGGCCCAACAGGCTTCGGCCCAGAGCTTCGAGACCGCGCGCGATCTGGCCTCCGGCTTGATCCAGCAGGCCGAAGGCGAACTTGCCCAGTTGCCGCAAGCTACACCGTATCGCGTCTGGGCGACCGATCGTGGGTTGGCGGCGTTCCAACAGTTCATCCAACGCTCTCCACGCGATCCCGAGATTTTGCGTCAGCTCGTCGAAGTCGCCCGCTATTCCGCCAATCTCGACCGACTGCAAGGAAAACGCGGGCCGGATACCGAAGCCAAACACGAACTCGCCCGCACCATGGCCCAGCGGCGAATCGAAGTCGAACCGGATGAGGCGATGGCCCACGATCAGTACGCGGAAACATTGCGCGACTACGGAAACTTACTCCGTCTGAAAGGGGAGCTTCCCCGATCGGGCGAACTGTTGGGACTGGCCTCGGCCGCCGCGGAGCGACTGCGCCGCGCCGATCCAGAGTCTCCCGCGTTCAAGCGGACAGCCGCCAGCGTGCGGATGGAGTTCGCGGCGGTGAATTACGAACAGGCGAAATTCGACGAGGCACTGGCCGGATGCGCCGATGCCATTCCCCTCTTGCGAGAACTCGCGGACAGCCAGGAACCGGCCGCCACCGATTCCCCGATGTTGCTGTTGGCGCTCCTGCAACAGTCGCGCATCCAACGCGAAGAGACGAACCAGATCCCCGCGGCGGAGTCCGCCGCCGCCGAGGCGCTCCGACGCGCTCGACAGCAGTCGGATCCGGCCGTTCATCCGAACCCGACGCGCGCCGTACGGCATACGCTGGCGCGGTC
>JBGSLW010000258.1:0-4038 GCA_041740495.1 Pirellulaceae bacterium | reverse complement strand
TCCGCCGACCCCGGCCGCACGGTGGAGTTCGCGGACGCGGACCCCGACAGCGCGGCCCAAGTCAATCCTCCCGCGTCGCCTCCCGCGTTGCTCGAATTCTCCGCCCCATCGGCCGAGGTTGATGCCGCTATTCAAGTCTGGCAGACCTTTGATCTGGACCGGGAGATGACGAGACTCCGCGCGCAGTTATTGCGTTTGGAAACCAGCTTGGGACAAGACCCGACGGAGTTCATTCCGCCGCCGGTTTCGTATTGGCAAAGTTGGTTTCCACCAGGTTCGCCGCGAAGGACGCAAGAATTATCTGGCTTGAACGACTCGCCGCCCGTCGCGGAGGGTCCTCGGCAGGAACCGTCGGCCGGTTCCTCCGGGCAACGCCCGTAACAAATTGTTTACCCTACCTTTGAGGAGTTTGATTGGTATGAAGACGTTTTATGTTCTCTGTTCGATTCCAGCCGCCGTCGCCTTTTGGTTCGGCGCACAGGCTGGCACGGAGGCGTTTGTCGATCCCCAAGAGCCGGCGGCGGCGGAGCCGGCTTTCTCGGAAGTCCAAGACGTCATCGTCGTGACGCAAGAAGAAGGGCAGGCACCGCGCGCCGTTACCGGTGCGGTGATGCCCCGCCGGGCCATCCGCACCGAAGTGCGGAGCACGGGCTCGGGCGAGCCCGCGACGTTCACCTTCCAAGGGCCGGTCACCGCCACGGTTCCCGCGGTTCCAACCGTGCCAGGTGTTGCGGCTTTGCCAACCGAGCATGGGGTTTTGGCCGTGACCGCACACCAGGGCGCTCATGTCGTCGGCGGGCACGCCGTCGTTTTTGACGATGAGACTCGCAAAGCGATGCAAAAGCTGAAGAAGGCGGAAAGCGATGAGGATCGCGAGGAAGCCCGCGAAGAACTCCGCGATGCCCTCAACGAACAATACGACAAGTACTTGGCACGACAGGCGAAAGAATTGAAGCGGATGGAAGAAAAGCTTGACGAGCTGAAGTCGCAGTTGGAAAAGCGGCGCGACGCGAAGGAAGAACTCGTCGACCTCCGGCTAAAGACGTTGGAAAATGACGCCAACGGGTTGGCTTGGCCAGGCGGAGAACATGGTCCCGACCAGATGATTTGGCGCTCCGTCGCCCCGGTGCCGCCGGTTGCCCCAGTCGCTCCACCAGGAGGAGTCGGCAGTATTTCCTCCGAAGGTGTGCGATTTTTTGGCCATGCAGGCGAACTCAAAGGACTGCGGACGCGAATCGCCGGCGACGGTGAATCGAGGTCAATCTTCATCGAACGCAGTGACGCCGAGCCAGAGGCCGACGACGCTGCTGCGGCCGTCGACGCTGCGGCGGCTGCCGACGAGGCCGAAGAAGCCGACGCCGACGATTCGGATGACGACGCGGACGACAAATCGCGCAGCCGCATCCGCCGACGGAACAAATAGATTTTCCGACGGACAACAGGTTCGCAACCCGACAGGCGTTTCGGAACACCCCCCCGAAACGCCTGTCTTTTTTTGCGAATGTCGACTATTTTAGCTGGAGCACCTGATCGATTTGATCGGCGATCTTGGTCAAGCGAGCCAGATCGCCTCCTCCGACCTCTGCCGCAGCCCACCCGTAAAAGTTGATTTCCACCAGGGCCCGACGGACATCCGCCCAATCGATATCGCCCTCCCCGATGTCGGTCCAATCCTGTTGGGCGCGCGAATAACCCTTGAGGTCCAGTTTGACCACGCGGCGATCGAGGGCCCGAACCCAATCGCCCATGTTGCCGTACTTCCAGTGGTTGCCGATATCCAATTGCATCCCGACCCAGGGGGAATGGAGCTCATCGACGAACTGGGCGTACTTCTCCGCGGATTGATCGGCGCCCCCCTGGTGATCATAGAGAAAGTGGTTCCACACGTTTTCGATCGCGATCACGATTCCGAGTTCCGCGGCCAAGGGGAGGGCCTGGCGAATGTTCTCGATGGCTCGCGGCCAGATCTCGGACTCCGGTCCGTCCTTCCCGTGTCCGACGACCAGCAAGCAAGTGTGTCCGCCGATCGCGTGGGTATCGCGGATCGCGGTTTGCAGATCCGCCAGTGCTGCCTGGCGTACTTGGGGATCGGGGTGCGTATGCGTTTTTTGCCAATGCGTCGAACAGACGGTGCCATCGACGGGCAGCCCGGAGGCCTCGCTGGCGGCTCGGGTTGCGGCGACGTCTAATCCGGGGGAATCCATTTCAATACCGTCGAAGCCGGCTGTTCTTGCGGCGCGAAACTTGGCGGTCAAGTCTCCCTCGACCTGGACCATACCGATCTTCAGTGTCTTGCGGACTCGGCCCTGCAAGCTGTCGTCCCCCGAGGGGAGCTGCTGGTGCGTGGGGCATTCCGTCCCGCGGAGGCGGGCGTTGCCCAGCCAAGGTGTCGCGAGTGCAGCGGCCGCGGCCCCTAGGAACAGGCGGCGATCATTCGTTCGAGCGGTTGACATGGGATTCCCCGGGAGCAAACGAGTTTTTCGATGACGCATTCGGATAAACAGCTACACTATAACGGAATACGATTGTCCGTGTGGGTGCCCGCCTCGTCGTTCACGCTCTGTCGTCTATGGCTTCCCGTCCGCCTTCTTCCGGCGCTGAACTTCAGCGTCTCGCCGGTCTCTCAAATGCCGCGTTGACCGGCTTGGTGGCGTCGCAATTGTTCATGACCGCCGCCCAGGCGTGGGTGGTCCTCCATTGGCTCGGTTGGTGCACCGATCCGTCCGCGGCGCCGTCGCTGGGTCTGGCCGTCGGTCTGCCGGCGGGCGGTTCCATCGCCGGGGCGGCAATTTGTCTATTCTGCTTCGCGGACCTTTGGGATCGCGCCTCGCCGCAGAGCTGTTTGTTTGCCGGTCGCGTGCTGGAATGGATCGCTTGCCTGTTGGCCGTTGCCGGAATCGCACAACACCAGGTCGGTTGGTTGGGGGGAGCGGGGATCGTCGCAGGGATCGCCGCGAGTCTCACGATCATGGCGCGGAACGTCTTGCTGCGGCAATTGGAGCCCGAGTCCCGGACGGTTTGGGGCAATGGTTTGGTGTACGCCGCGACAGCGACCGGCCTGGCGGCGGTCTGGGGAGTCGCGTCGGCGATGGAACGCTTCGTCTGGGGACGGGCCGAATTCGATTTCTGGGTGTTGCTGTTGCCCGTGTTGTTGCTGGGCGGTGGCTCCCTGTTGGGCGCATTGGCGGTCCAGGCCGAGGTAGCGGCGGAACCGGCTCCACGATTGTCGTGGCGCCCATGGCGACGATTGCTCGAGTTGCTGGGGAATTGGCGCGGCGGGCGAGCTCGACGGCCGCTCACGATCTGGTTCGGCGTGTCGGTGGCGGCTTGGATATATGCCCTGGTGCACTTGCCGGGCGTGGCGTTGGAAACTTGGCGCCTGCCACCGGACGTGGGTGCAGCGTGGGTCCTGGCCTTTCTTGTGGGGTGGGGCGGCGGCGCGCTGCTGATCGGTGCGACCAGTGGACGACCCGAGCTGGGGCTTATTCCATGGGGTTGGTTGGGGTTTATCGGCGCGATTGTTTGGCTCAATCTGATCCCCAGCCAACCAGCTGAGATTGCCAAGGAATCACGAGAAGTACTATTATCAGCCCTGGCCGCGTGTTTCTGTCTGGGCGGCTCATTGGCTGCGCTGCAGCTGCCGATGGTCGCTTCGTTACAACGCTTCGACGAGCCTGATATGCGCAACGGACTCCTGACGGCGACGACGATCTTGGCGGTGGTCGCCGGCTGGACCGCCGTCGGCGCGATGATCTGGTGGGAACGGAGTGGCTCGAGCGATCGGTTCGCCAGTTTGCCCGACGCCTATCAACTGGGTTCGTTGTCGGGCGATGAGTTGGCACGTTGGGATGCGGTCCAAGGATCGGCGACAATCCCCTCGGCGGCGGACGCATCCCACGTGGATGCGGCGGGATATTGGCTGGACCGAGCTTGGGATCGGTGGTCATCGGGCCGGCTCATGGCGGACCCCAGCCAGACGGCGACGGGAGCTCTCGCAAATTCGGCCGAGCGAGACGCCTGGTTTGCGGCGCAGTCCCC
>JBGSLW010000257.1:0-4650 GCA_041740495.1 Pirellulaceae bacterium | reverse complement strand
AAGCCGGCGCCTCCGGCTTGGCGTTAAACTATTGGAGTTAAACCAAATGTAGGAAAATTGAAACCTAATCCTGCGTTACCTCTCGGAGCGTATGCAGGGTGAGGGATCGCGACGTATTCGGATACGCACATAGTCTGTACTCGCACTGCATTCTACGAGTTTCACGCGATCGAAAACCGATGTCCATTCCATGCCCCGTTCCAGTTCGACTCGTCGTTATTCAAGGGTTCCCCGTGTTAAAAAAATCTTGCTGGAGTTTATGGCACTGCTTGTTGTGGTTGCTGGCCTTGGGGACTGTCGGGAGCGTAGCGAGCGGACCGCTCGCGGCCTGGCAATCCCCTGCGCCCTCCGAGCCTGCCGGCGGAGGTTCGGCGGATGCGGCAACGGCGGCGCCGGCCGAGTTGCTCGACGCGACCTTGGGTTCGACCAAGAATGTCCATCGCTGTGGACAGCTGTACCTGGCCGGGCAATTTGAACAGGCCGATCTGGCGGTGCTCCAGCAGTCCGGCATCGAACATGTGATTAGTTTGCGGGCGGACGGAGAATTGGATTGGGACGAGCCTGCGTTGCTGGCGTCGTCGGGGTTGTCGTTCGAGTGCTTCCCGCTCGCCAAACCCGAAGCCTTGTCGGCCGAGTTGATCGATCAAGTCCGCGCGGCGTTGCGGACTCGGGGGGACGCCACGACGCTCTTTCACTGTGCATCGGCGAATCGCGTCGGGGCGGTTTGGTTTGCCTTCCGAACGCTCGATCAACACGTTCCGATCGAGCAAGCCTGGGAAGAAGCGCGGCAGGTCGGCCTGAAGTCCCCGCAGTTGGAGATCCGCGCCCTGCGATACGTATTGGAGCGACTCCCTCCGCAGGACGAACGGCAGCCGGCAAGCCGCCAAGAGCCGTCGGTCGCGCCGTCCAAGGCGCCCGCCAACCCCGATATCAACGCACCGTTCCTGGATCCCAAACTGGATGTGGCCGAATTCCTCAAGCGTTTCGAAGTGGAGAGCCGCGAGGTCTTCACGGCTCGGCAAGAGATCGTCAAGATCCTGAACGTGCAGTCGGGGCAGACCGTGGCCGACATCGGCGCCGGGACTGGACTGTTCACTCGGATGATCGCTCCGCAGGTCGGTGAGCACGGCCGCGTCTTCGCCGTGGAAATTGCGCCCGCCTTCCTCCAGTACATCAATGAATCGGCCGAGCGGCAGCGGTTGGCAAACGTCACGCCGGTGCTTTGTTCGCAGCGTTCCAGTTTTTTGCCTGCTGAATCGGTCGATCTGGCGTTTGTCTGCGATACCTACCATCACTTCACGTTTCCACAAGACTCGTTGGCCTCGATCATGCAAGCGTTGAAACCGGGCGGGCAGCTGGTCGTCTTGGACTTCATCCGCGAAGAGGGTGTTTCGTCCGACTGGATCTTGAGCCATGTCCGGGCGGGAAAGGGAGTCGTGCGAGCGGAAATCGAAGCTGCCGGCTTCCAGTTCGTCGACGAACCCACCGTGCCTGGACTCCTGGAGAACTATGTCTTGCGGTTTGCAAAACCCGGGCCGAGCAGGCCGTAGATCGTAGGCTGGAGGCGGTTGGCCGTAGGCGGTGGGTACGAAACGGCATGGCGCAATGTGCCATCGTTTTTTCAGTCAGCCGCAGGCGTACGCGAGGTGCCTCCACACGTTGGAGAACAGTCACGTCTAAATGCAGGTGGCGATCAAACATTGAGGGCAGCGCTCTGACTTGCCTATCCCCACCAGCCTCCAGCCTCCAGCCTCCTCCGACGGACGGCTAAGCCTCAGCTTACGAAAACGCCGGCTCACCGTGATCAGCTGGCTCTTCTTTCGCTTTTTTAAGTGAATTCCTGTCGGTACTGCGGTAGACTTGTTGATAGCTGTCAGAGAAGGAACCCTGTTTTGATTGCCGACCAGATTGGCGTTCCGTTTTCGTCTACAAAGCTTTGTCACAAAAACATCGGCCGTGTCCCAATAACATTAGCCGCCTGGCGCTAGCCTGCGGTTTCCGGTATCGGGTGCGTGACGAAACCGGCTAGCGCCAGGCGGCTGATATTGGTTGTTCGCGAATGGGTGTTCCGGGACAGGTTGTCGTCTCCCTCCTCTGGATCCTCCGATGACTCGTGATCCACACAAAATACTCGGGCTGAAACCGGGAGCATCCCACGAGGAAATCCGCAGTGCGTATTTGCGGATGGTCAAAAAGTACCACCCCGATGCGGGGGGAGACGCCTGGGTCTTTTCGGAGATTCAGAGTGCGTATGAAGCGCTGACCCGTCAGAAAGCTCCCGCGGGCGCTGCCGATTCCAAACGCGCCAAACCGACAGCGAAAGCAAAATCAAGCGGCGATACCCATGCTGCGCCGGACCGAGCTCAATCCGATACGACCCAGAGTGGCTCCGCATCACAAGCATCCCACGGAACGCAAGCCGACGCGAAATTTTCCCATGCGACCGGACAGGAAAATCCGCAGCCAGCGCCGGGAGCGGCGGCCAGCGAGTTCTCGTTTGCGACCAAGGAATCCGGAAGCCGTCGGCGCCGACGCCGCACTTCGGACTGGGCGACCATGGTCTCCGTCGCCTTGGGCGGATTGATGGCGTTGAGTTTGGGTTGGTACTTGCTGCAGACGCGGCCCGACCTGGTCGCCTTTTTTCGCGGAGAGACGAAATCCTCCGCGGACGCCTCCGGCAATTCAGCGAACCAAGCGGCTGAAGATTCGGCCGAAACGGACTCGGCGACCAAGTCCGAGAAGTCCCCTGCCATGCGAAACGCTCCGTCCAAGGAGCCGGGGAGGAACACACCCACCCAACCGCCGTCGCAGGGATCCGTGCCGAAACCGAACTTGCGAGATCGACCGAACCGTGCGCCCGAATCGGCGAACGGACAATCGAAAGCGTCGGGCGTGGAGTCTCCCGATTCCGATCGCTCCGTGACGACGGACGGTCCGCCGCCTGCGGATTCGAATTCGTCGCCGACTCCCGCTAGCGTCGACTCGGGCGGGCAAACTCCGCCGAATTTGCCCGACGGAGGCGACTCGGTTGGGAATAACGATCGGGCGGCGAAACCCGCGCCGGATTTAGACCCCGCCGACTCGGTTCAATTGACCGGGATCGAGTCGTTGGATGCAGATATCATCGAGTTCGATCGTCGGCTCGCGGCAGCTCAGCGCGAACCGACCGAACTGAAGCGACAAACCAAACTCGACGACGCCATCGCTTGGATGGAGAAGAACTGCAAACGGGCTCGGGCGCGGATCAAGTTCCAGGTTGTCGATATCCGCCGCGGCGACGGTGAGGGTTATGTGGTAAAGCTCGGGCCACCCGATCCCGGAAACTACCCACGACTCATGTCGTATCCCAAGATCGCGGAAATGAACTTGGATGAGAACGACGCACTGCGAGTCGGGGAACAATACCGGCTGGAGGTGACCGGGTACACCGGTTTTCAATGGGGGTCGCTCGATCCGTCCAAAGCAATCGTGTTCTACGCGTCCGAGTGCCCACTGGCGCCGATCCAACCGGGGGCAGCGTTCGGTCCGAACTTCGGCGCATTCCCAACCGATTATGTCTATCGGAGCAAGGACTCGCTCTATCCCGCCTATTGGATCCTTCTCGACGAAGCCGAATTGCGAATCGTGAAAGCCAAAGACTAGACTTCGTCCCCCCTCTCGACATGCAAGAACGGGAGCAGGATTTGCGGTTTCTCTTGACCGCAAACCAAACTCGCGCGGCGCAAAAAAACGCCCCGCGACTTTTTGGGGGCGCGAGGCTCTAGGATCGTTGAACGGTGAAGCCGTTGTTAGCCGCGGACGCGGACTTTGCCGTGTTTGGTGACGACCACTTTGGCTTCATGGCCGCAGCATTGCCAGCAAAGGGTGGCGATCTGCCGTCCCAGGATCCCTTGCTTCCAAGTCACGCACGGCTGTTCGCCGGCGCAGCAGGCGGGGACACAAACGCAAGCTTCGTACACGCAGCAGTTGCACGGGTCTTGCAAACAGAAGGTCATTTCCACCGGCGGCGGAGGACACGGCATGCAGCAGACCTGGCAGCAGTCCGATTGGCAGCGGCGATGATGGCCGTGCCCGGCCGGCCAAGTCGCGCCGACGGTTGCGAACAAACCGACCGCGACCAGAGCAAACAAAGCCAGGCGGCTCGAGACGTAGCGTTCCATGGAGGGTCTCCCAAAAGAAAACGAACAGAACGATCCCGCGTCGGACCCGCACGGGTCTCGGCGACGTCGCGGCAATCGTAAATCGATTCGTAACTTGACTTGCAACCTTCAATTATAGTCCCCAGTGCCCAGGGCACACCCCCCTTCCGCGGGGTTTTTCTGGGTGGACTTGAGCCGCTACGACCGACTCAAACAGCAATACCTGCGCCTCGTGGGCTCAGATCGAGCGAATCGCGGGGATCATCGCATGTCGATCCACGTCATTCCAAGTTGCCGTCGTCTCGATTCTGTCGCCGCTCCGCGGCTGGAGGAGTGTTTAGGCAATTGCCTTGTCTGCGGGCTCACGCCCGCAGCTACGTGCTCTGGCCGTTCCACGGCCCGATGTGTTGACCGTGAATAGTCGCGGAGCGACGACAGTCGTTAGCTGCGGGCACGAGTTGCTTAGGCAACTGCCTTATCTGCGGGCTCACGCCCGCAACTACGTGCTCTG
>JBGSLW010000256.1:0-31939 GCA_041740495.1 Pirellulaceae bacterium | reverse complement strand
AAGCCGCACCGGCCAGCTCGCCGTTCGCTTGGCTGGCCGCGACCTCGCCCGCTCCCGAGTCCGACGTGCCGGTGATCGATATCCAAATTGATCTCGACCCGATGGCACATGGCCTGGGCGGCGGAGATGGCTCGACGCGTTTCATCGCGCTTTGCGTCGGAATGTTGGGTCTGGCGATGCTCGCTCCGATCGTGGCGAATTGGCTGCAAACCGATGCGGTCGGATCGCAATGGGAATTGGCGCGTTGGCAGGTATTGCAAGTCGGCGTCGGGGGGCTGCTGTTGGCGTACGCCATTTTTCTGGGGCAAATCGCCGATCGAGCCGCTTTGTGGGCGGTCTCGATCGTGCTGCTGCTCTTCAGTTGCCTCCACGCCGCGTTGGCGATGGGAACCTGGTTGGATGGCGGCGCCGGACCGATCAGCCATTGGCTCCAGGTTCCCGCGGCGATCCGCGCCCACACGACGCTCTGGTCCTTCATCTACACGGTCTTCGGCGCCATACTCTCCTGCCTCTGCGGCTTTCAAGCCTATCGATGGCAACAAGCGGACTACTCGACGTTGGCCGAGTCGGGTTCGTTCGATGGGGCATCCAGTCGCTGATCGAAGAACAGTCGTATCGGGACCTCGCCGAACTCCAAGGACTCGTGCAGCACGCGCAACAGATAGCGGCGATACGTCTCCGAAAAAGCCTGGGGATCGTTGCACTTCAGCACGATCGTCGGTGGTTGCACCGAAATCTGCGTACTGAAGAAGACCTTGCCGCGACGCTTGCCCGAAAGAGGGGGAGGTTTGGCCGCCACCGATTCGCGTATCAGCCGATTCAAATCCGGCGTCGCCAGCCGCATTCGCGATTGCTTGAACAACATTTGGGCATGGTTCAGCAGTCGCTTGACGTTGCGACCGTCGAGCGCCGAGATAAAAGCGATCGGGGCGAAATAGAGCCCCGGAAACTGCTCGCGGAGATAATCCCCCCATTCCTGGGTCGGCAAATGAGCCGACATCAAGTCCCATTTGTTGACGACGAGAATGCACGGCTTGTGATGCTCGAGAATATAGCTGCACAACTGGCGATCGACCGAACTGACCCGGGACGAGGCATCGAATAGCATCAGCACGACATCGGCCCGGCGAATGCTCCGTTGGGCGCGGTGGAGGCTATAAAACTCCACATCGGTGCGGACGCTTTTCCGCTTTCGCAGCCCCGGCGTATCGATCGCGAGAAAGGCCTTCCCATCGGTCTCGCAGCGGACGTCCACGGCATCCCGCGTCGTTCCGGCGACGTCCGAGACGATCATTCGTTCGGACTGGGCCAAGGCATTGATAAACGTGCTCTTGCCGACATTGCGGCGACCAACGATCGCCAATCGCATTTCCGGTTCCGGCAGCGGCCCGTCCGGTGCTTCGCCCGCGGCAGGGAGGATCGCGTGCAGCGCGGTGGTCAACGCCTCCCGATTCCGGCGATTCTCCGCACTGACGCAGACCGGCAAGTCCAGTCCGAGGGGGAAGAACTCGGCGGCTTCCAATTCCAACTTCTCGTGGTCTGCTTTGTTTCCGATCAATACGATCGGCTTTTGCAAGGGGAGCAGGCGCGCGGCGATCGTCCGATCCAAGGGGGTGAGACCCTCCCGCAAGTCGACGACCATCAACAGGACATCGGCCTGATCCATCGCCTGCTGGATTTGATGCTCGATCTCGCTATCCAAGTCGTCGACATCGTTGCCGCCGATCCCTCCGGTATCGATCAGTTCGACGAACCGGTCCTCGATCTCGACCACGGCGGTCAGTCGGTCGCGCGTAATGCCAGCCACCGCGTCGACGATCGCCAGGCGCCGACCGGCCAGCCAATTAAAAATGCTCGATTTGCCCACGTTGGGGCGACCGATGATCGCGACTTGCGGCAGGGACATAGGATGTGATCATAGGCCGCCCGCCGATTCGGTCAAGCCTCCGCCATCTCCATTTCCAAACACTGCGCGAAGTCGTCCATCTCCACCTGGCTCCCCACGACCAGGGGAGTGCGCTGATGGATTCCCTCCGGCACGATCTCCAAAATCCTCTGGGGCCCATTGGTCGCCCGCCCTCCCGCTTGCTCCGCCAAATAGGCGATCGGATTGGCCTCGTACAACAACCGAAGTTTGCCTTGGCTGAAATCCCGCGTGGGTGGGTACATGAACACGCCGCCGCGCAGCAACGTGCGATGAAAATCGGCGACCATCGAGCCGATGTAGCGCGAGGCATACGTCCGCCCCAATTCGCCATGCCGCAAACGATCCAGAAACGTCTGATACGGAGCGGGAAAAGCGTCGCGATACGCCTCGTTCACACTGTAGTACTTCCCCTGCTGCGGCATGCGAATATTCTCATGGCTGAGAATGAACGCCCCAATCGACGGCTCCAGCGTGAATCCATGCACCCCGTTGCCCGCGCTATAAACCATTACGGTCGACGAGCCATACACCACATATCCCGCCGCAATCTGCTTGCTCCCCGGTTGCAACAACCACTTGACCGGATCGCCGTTCGTGCGAGGATCCTCCGGGCGGCGAAGGATCGAAAACGTCGTCCCCACGCTGACATTCACGTCGATGTTCGACGAACCATCGAGCGGATCAAAAACCACGGCGTATTTGGCGTTTGGGGATTCGTGCTGCAATGCCACCGGGTGCTCGTTCTCTTCCGACGCCAAGACGCCAATGCTGTCTCGCGTGCTAAGACTGCGCATCAAGACGTTGTTGGCGAACACATCCAGCTTCTGTTGCACCTCCCCCTGGATATTCGTCGCAGAAAACTCCCCCAAGATATCGGCCAAGCCGGCCCGACGAACTTGGGCCTGAATCTGTTTGCACGCCAAGGTGATCCCCGACAGCAAAAACGAAAACTCCCCAGTCGCCCCCGGGAACTTCTGCTGCTGCAACAGAATGTGTTGCTGGATGGTCATCGATCCCAGGTTGTTCATCAAAGCTGCCTCAGTAAGGTCGCGGGAAATCCGTTAAATGGCATCTGACGTGAAATTCAACGCCATTATTGATTTTCGCGTATTTTCGGGGACTCGCAAGAGTTTTTCCTCTCAAAATGAGAAAAAACCACTGCCCGGGGAGGAGTTTGCCGCAGTCCGCGGTTTGACGACCCCTAAAGTATTCAATCAGATTCACGGTACCAAATCCGCCAACGCGTCGTCGAGCGTCGGAAACTGGAATTGAAAGCCTGCCTGCAAGGCGGCAGCCGGATCCATCCGCACCGAATCGAACAGCGAATCGGCGAACTCGCCATAACGCAGTCGCAAAGTCCATCGCGGAATCGAGATCAGCGCCGGTCGGTTCAATCGGCGCGCTAACGCCGCCGTCCACTCGGTGTTGCGGACGGGGTATGGTGTACAAGCGTTCACTGGTCCAGCGACCTCGGCTTGCCGGACGCAGAACGCGATCAGTCGAGCCAGGTCCTGGATATGGATCCACGACATCCATTGCCGACCGGCCCCCAGTGTGCCTCCCAAGCCAGCCCGAAAGATGGGGAGCATCTTGGCCAGCGCGCCCCCGGCGCCCAGGACCAGGCTGATCCGCAACCGCACCACCCGTAAGCCCAGTTCCGCGGCGGCTTCTGCAACCGATTCCCAGGCGACGCACGTTTCGGCCAGGAACCCGTGGCCGGGGCTGGCAGTGTCGCCTAAGATCTCGTCACCCCGATCGCCGTAGTAGCCCATCGCGGACGCTGAGACGAGGGTGTGGGGACGCGGGTTCATTTGTGCAATCCCTCGCACCAGGTTTTCGGTCGAACGGACTCGGCTATCCCGAATCTTCAGCTTCTGCGCCGCGGTCCAGCGGTGGGCATCCAGCGGCTCTCCCAATAGATGCACGATCGATCCGATGGGATATTGAGGCGGGATCGCTATTGGTTCGAGTTGCGGGTCGCGCCAAACGACGCGTGCGGCGGGCAGCTCGGGAGAGTCTGAACGCGACGCGACTAACGGTTGGTCCACATGGGGCAAGAGATGCCGCCCGATGAATCCAGTCCCGCCGGTGACCAGGGTGAACATGGCGCCCGCCTCCGACGACCTAGCTGTCTTTGATGGTGGCACGACGCTCCGCGTCGAGTTTTTCAGGGTCCAAGTCACGATAAATCGACAGGGATTCGCGACGCGGAGCGTCGCGCCACTCTGGCTTTGTCCAAGCGACTACGCCAGGCGGAACTGTTCGATTTCCGATTTGACGTCGTTGAGAAAATTGGCCGCGCCGACGCCGTTGACGACGCGGTGATCGAAACTGAGCGTGGCGGTCACGAACTGCTTGAATTCAAAGCCCTTTCCGCCGGCGGCGGGGATTGGATTCCAGAAGGTCACGCCCAATGCGAGCGTCGCGACGGCGGGTGCGACGATCGCCGGGATGCCGATCCGGATGCCGGCCTTGCCCATGTTGGAGACCGAAAGCGAAGTCGCTTCATCCGCCTGGTCCTTGCCGTCGCGGGCGATCTCGATCTGCCGAGTCATCGCGGCGAAAAATGCCGACGGATCCATCTGTTCCGCACCGCGGACGACCGCCGTGACCATTTCATCGCCGGGAAGTGCGACCGCGACCCCCAAGTTGATCGCCTGGTAGGTGCGGAGGATCCGCCCGTCCGCCGAAAGCGAACTGCGAAACTTGGGATGCCGTTTCAGCGCCTGGACGACACACCAGCAGCCCATCCCGAATCCGGTCGGACCACCGCTCGTCTTGGCTTTGTCGCGGGCGGACTGAATCGACGTCCATTCGATGTCGTTGATGATCGTCACAGGGACGCACAGCTTTGTTCCGCGCGTCAACCGATAATTGAGTGAAATCTGAGAGGTTGGCAAGAGCGATTCGCCATAGGCATCGGTCGACTTTGGGGTCGCCGCCGCCTGACCCGCGCCGGCTTCGGTGTTTCCTCCTTGGCTGGCGAGATATCGATCGACGTCTTCCGGCATCAGTTTGCTGCCGGTGCAGGGGATCTGGTCCACGACATCCAACAAACCGAGCTCTTTGAGGTACTTTCGCGTCTTGGGGGGAATTTGGACATCGCTCCGAGCCGCCGCAGCACGCGTAGGTGGACTTCCGGTTGAAGCAGCGTGCGGCGCGGGAGTCGCTTGACCGGCCGGTTCGCCAGGTCCGTGCCCGGCGGGGACTTCTTTGACTCCCTCGGCAACTTCGATCCGACCGATTTCGCTGCCGATCGAAAGCACGGTCCCGGGCTCGACCGTCCAAGCCACAATCGTCCCTTCGTACGGAGACTCGACGTCGGTGGTCGCCTTGTCGGTCTCCATGACGTAAATCGGCTCGTCCCGCTGCACGCGGTCGCCGGGTTGCTTGATGAACTCGACCAACAGAGCCTCTTGCAGGCCCTCGCCCAATTGGGGGATGCGAATCGAAATGACCGGCATGAAATTTCAGTCCTCTAAAGTCGTGCGGATCGCGGCGACCACCTGCTGCGTACTAGGCAAGGCAGCGTATTCGTAAATCGGGTTGTAGCCGATGTGCACATCGGGCTTGGCGACCAATTGCGGTGCGCTGACAAGATGACTCCAACTCTCGGTGTCGGCCATGATTTCACTGATGATCATTTGCCCGACGCTGCAGGAGCGGCCATCTTCTTGCACCACGACCAAGCGGCCTGTTTTCTCGAGCGAGTCGACGATCGTCTGCTTGTCCCACGGCTGGATACTGCGGAGATCGATGACCTCGACCGAAGCCTCCTCCGCCAGGGCCTCGGCGGCCGCGAGCGCTTGCTCCATGCAGTTCCCCCACGCAACGACGGTCACATCGTCCCCGGCAAGGCGGATGCGGGCCTGGCCAAAATCGACTGCCGGGATCGTCGCCGGCGCCTCCATCTGCAGGCGGAACAAGTGTTTGGGGATCAGAAAAATGGTCGGATCGGCGGCGCGCATCGCGGTCCACATCAAGGCGGCCGCGTCCTCCGGAGTGCTGGGGACGACGACTCGCAATCCCGGAATGTGCGCAAACAGCGACTCGTTCGCCTGGCTATGCCAGATCGAGCCCCCCGGGAGATAGGCCCCGTAAGGAGCGTACACCACCATGGGAGCACTCCACTCCCCAAATGTCCGCCACCGCAACGTGCTGAGGTTCTGCCCGATCTGATTCCATGCCGGGCCCATGAAATCGATAAATTGCAACTCGAACACGGGGCGCATGCCGTAACTGGCCATCCCGATCCCGACGCCGATGATCGTGGCCTCCGCCAACGGACTGTTGAACGCGTTGTTGGGAAAGTCCGAAGTCAAACCGGCCGTCAAGCGAAACACGCCCCCCTTGGGGTCCGCGATGTCTTCGCCGAAGAAAAGATATCGCGAGTCCTGTTGCAAACCCTCCTTGAAGACATGATTGACGGCGTCGACCATTCGCCATTTCCGTCCTCCGGCCAACGGAGGCGGGACCGCGGCCCGCGGGGAGTCCGCGAAAAGTTGGTCCAACAACTCATCGCCCCGCGGATCCGGCTCGCTTTCCGCAGCGATGTACTCCGCATCGACCTGGGCATTGATTTGTTGTTTGATCGAGTCCCATTCCTTGGGACTCAGTTCCCCGTCGGCGATCAGTTCTTGCGAAACGACCAGGATCGGGTCGCGGTGCTCCATCTCGTCGATTTCGGCTTGAGGGCGATAGACGCGGTGGTCGTCGCTGCTGGTGTGGCTGCACAGCCGGTCCAATTCGCAGATCAGAACGGTCGGGCCGCCGCCGCTCCGAGCCTTTTCCAAGGCCGGCGCGGCCGCGTCGAAGACTCGATCCGGGTGGCGCGCATCGACGTGGACCAGGCCGATCCCCTCGTCGAAAATCCCCAAACGAAAGGGGTTGAAACGGACCGTATTCGTGCTGATACCGTACTGGTTGTCCTCGACCACAAAAATCACCGGCAATTGCCGTTCGACGGCGAAGGCAATCGCTTCATAAAACTCGCCCTGCCGAGTGGCCGCGTCGCCGAGCGTCGCAACCGCCACGTTGGACTTGCCGTGCAGCTGCATCGCCCAAGCGGCGCCGCAAGCGGGCAGGCAGTTGGCGCCGGTCGGCGTGGGGACGCTCCAAATATTGTGTTTTCGCGAGGAATAATGTCCCGGCATCTGCCGCCCCCCGCTTCCCGTAGGGCGTTTGGCGAAGTAGGCCTTGGCCAATTCCGCGTTGGAAACACCTCGCGCCAAGACCATCGCCCGGTCGCGATAATACGGGAATAAGTAATCATCCGGCGCCAAGAGTAGCGAGATCACCGCCAGTGGCTCGTGACCCATCCCGGCGACTTGAAACCAACCTTTGCTTTGGCGGTGCAAAACCCCTTCTCGCCGGTCCCCTTCCCGGCTGAGGTACATCAATTTCAGCAGGTCCAGTTTCTGGTAGGTGCGGGGAGGCGATTGGGGATTCATGCACGGCCTTTGTCAATGAACGGTACCACGAAATGCCCCGGAATTATGTGGGGCAACGCACGGATTGGCGCGGGATGGAATGCCGGGGTCGGGCAACAAGCACGCATTCTAACCGGCCGATCGGGTGGATCAAGTGCTTGAACAATCCAGGGTTCATCCCGAGATTTTGGGGGCAAAACGACCGATTCTCAGCCCGTCGAGAGCAACGTCCGGATCCCACCAAATTTTGTGCAATGCCGCCGGCGAATCGTTCAAAACCTGCCTGGTTCCTGTTAGACTGAGCGAAAGATTTCGTACGCCATGTGCAACTTTGGCTTCACGTCGCCGCCGGGTCGCTTCTGCCGGGTCGCCGGAACGATCAAGCCGGTTGCCGATCTAATTCATCCTATCGAGGGAGTTGAGTTGTGAAACTTGCAAAGTATTGGTTCGTTGCATGTTGGATGGGACTGGTCGCCTGGTCGCCGGGCGTTTGGTCGCCGGTCGCGTGGTCACAAAACGCCGACGTCCCAGTCGATCCAGCGGCGTTGGAACGAGTCTCCTACGATGTCAAATTCCTGGCCTCGGACGATTTAGGCGGACGCGGTGTCGGCACCCCCGGGATCGAACAGGCCGCCCAATACATCGAAAGCGAATACAAGAAGATCGGACTGGAACCGGCACTCTCCGGCGGTTCTTATCGCCAGCCGTTTGAAGTCAACATCGGCCGCCAGCTCGTGGCGGATTCGTTCCGGCTCGAGTTCAAAGGGCCGCAGGAATCGACCGTAACGGGCGAGCTCGGGAAAACAGCCCAACCGATGATGGTGGGCGGCTCCGCGGACTTGAGCGGCGGCCTGGTCTTCGTCGGATACGGGATTAAATCGGACGAACACAACTACAACGAATACGCCAACGTCGACGTGAAGGGGAAGATCGTCGTGGCGATTCGCATGGAACCTCAGCAAACCAACGAGAAAAGCGTGTTTGCGGGAACGGAGCCCTCCGACCATGCTCGCGTTTCCAACAAGATCAATGCGGCCAAGGAAGCGGGCGCCGCCGGAATGATCCTCGTCAACGACGGAGTGGCCGCCGACAGCGACGAAAAGGACGAACTTCTCACGACCGACGGCTTTGGGCGAAGCGGCGACTTTCCGTTTGTGCAGTTGAAACGGGCCACCTTCAATGAGATCCTCAAGGTCACCCCCGTCGCGAAACCAGGCGGCGGCGGCTTCGACAACCTGGCCGATATCGAGAAGTTTATCGACGAAAATCTCGAACCGGTCTCCTGCGCCTTGGCCGATTGGAACGTCAACTATCAAAGCAAGTTTGATACCGTGGTCGCCAAGACCGACAACGTGATCGGGATTCTGCGCGGCGAAGGCCCATTGGCGGAAGAATACGTCGTGATCGGCGGCCACTACGATCACTTGGGGATGGGCGAGGTCGGCTCGCGGACCCCCCAACGTCGCGAGATCCATAACGGCGCGGACGACAACGCCACGGGAACCGCGGCCGTCCTCGAGCTCGCCCGCCGGTACGTTCGCTACGACAAAAAGCCCAAACGCACGATGGTCTTCATCTGCTTCAGCGGCGAAGAACGGGGCCTGCTGGGCAGCGCGTTCTACGTCAACGAGGAAAAGCCCGTCTTCGACCTGGAAAAGACGGTGGCGATGATCAATTACGACATGATCGGCTGGCTCCGCGACAACAAGCTCACCATCTACGGAACGGGGAGCGGCAGCAGTTTCGATGAAATCGTGGAAAAGAACGTGGAAGGCACGGGCTTGGAACTGAACAAAGTCGCCAGCCCGTTCGCCGGTAGCGATCATATGCCGTTCGTGCAGAAACAAGTCCCCGTGATGTTTATCCACACCGGTTTGACCGATGTGTACCACACACCGGAGGATGACTACGCAGCGCTCAACATGTCCGGCGCCGTCAAGGTCATCGACTACAGCGAAAAGTTGATCTGGGACCTGACCAACCGCGATGAACGACCTGTTTACCAGGATGCCGCCGGCGGCGGCCGGGCGCGAGGGGCGTACTTGGGAGTCCGGTTTGATTTCGCCGATACCGCCGCCGGATTGGCGGTCGTCAGCGTGACGGCCGACTCGCCCGGCGCCAAAGCCGGACTGCAGGAAGGGGACGTCGTCGTCTCGATCGATGGGAAAAAGATCTCCGAGCGAAGCGAACTGGCGGATCTGCTCCGGGCCCACAAGGAAGGGGATAAGGTCGAGGTCAAGCTGAACCGCAATGGGAATGAAATGGCGGTCCAAGTCGAATTGGGAGCGCCGCAACGACGGTAGTCGTTCCGCTCCTTCAGACCGATGAGTGAAATGGCCGGTCTCAGCGACCGGCCATTTTTTTTCCGGGGATGACCTCCGCACATGGCACCATACCGGCATCCCAGCGTGAACGCGATTCCCCTCCGATTGCCACCCGGCGCCGATTTGCGCGATGCTCTGCAGGCCGCCCACTGCGCGGCAGGGCGTCAGGCTACTTTTGTCATGGCGGGTATCGGCAGCCTGAGCCACGCCCTTGTTGCCGAGCGCAAGGATGCCACGATAGACTAATGGGCGTTATCCATCCGCTTCTTTTGGGGCCTACCTACCGACGATGAGTTTCGCGGTCGAACTACAGCAGGTCAGCAAACGATTCGGAAAGCAGCTGGCCGTCGATCGCTTGGACTTGCGGGTGCCAACCGGTTCGATTTATGGGTTCATCGGGCCCAACGGCAGCGGCAAAACGACGACCCTTCGAATGATCCTGCGGATCCTGCAAGCCGATCAAGGCCTGATTCGCGTGCTGGGGCGAGAATCCGGACAAGCGACCGATGACCGAGTCGGCTACCTGCCGGAAGACCGCGGCTTGTACAAGCGAATGCGCGTCATCGACTTGTTGACCTACTTCGCACACCTCAAAGGTCTTCGCGATTGCACCGCCGCCGTGCAATTCTGGTTGGACAAGTTGTACGCCTCCGACTGGTCCAAGAAGCGGATCGACATGCTCTCCAAGGGGATGTCGCAGAAAATTCAATTCATCACGGCGGTCGTCGCCAACCCGCAGCTGGTGATCTTGGACGAACCCTTCAGTGGGCTCGATCCGGTCAACATGAACGTGATTCGCGATGCGATTCTCGAGCTGCGGCAACAGGGAACGACGGTCATCTTCTCCACGCACGATATGGCGGTCGCCGAACGAATGTGCGACACGATTTTCATGATCTTTCGCGGGAAGAAAGTACTCGACGGTACGCTCGATGAAATCCAGCAGCGGTATCCAGCCAACCGGATTCGCCTGGCGTTCGACTCGGTCGAGACCCCCTTGCCGACGCTGCCGGGGCTGGTCGAGGTCGAACGAGTCGGCCGGTTTTTTGAAGCCACGGTCGAGGCCCCCGCGACCCCGCAGGCCGTTTTGGCTCGTTTGATCGAAGAGCATTCGGTCAACCACTTCGAGCTCATCCGCCCGTCGTTGCACGACATTTTTGTGCACATCGCCCAACCCGAGGCCCCGTTGGCGACGGTAGCCGAATTATCTTCCCCGCACCCGCACCCGCACGATGGACGATGACTAAGATTTTCACCATCGCCATTCGCGAATATCGAGCCATGGTGGCCACGAAAGCGTTTTTGCTTTCGATTACCGTGATGCCGCTGCTGATGTTCGGCAGCATCATTGCCATGAACCTGCTGCAAAAGGTGGGCGGGGGCGAAACCCGCCGAATCGTCGTCGCCGACGGCACTCAATTTCTTTTTCCCGCGCTGGAAGCCGCCGTCGCCGCCCGCAACGATCAACTCCACCATCTCCACAACGATACATCCGAGCGGGGCGGCCTGGGGCCCGACATCAACCGATTTCAGTTGGAGCTTGCGACCACCCCCGCGCTGACCGACGAAGATCGTCTCCGCTATTCGTCCGAAATTCGCGCGGGGACCTTGTACGGCTTGCTGGAGATCCCCGCCGGGGTCGACGCCACGCCGGAAATCGATCTCGAGTCGCTTCGCGAGGGAAACTTGCCGCCGCAGGTATCTGCCAAGTTCTACTCGGTCGACTCCAGCCTCTCCGAAGCCCGACAGTTTTTGCAGGTCGTCATCAACAAGTCGGTAAAAACCAAACGGCTGGCGGAGGCTGGAATCGATCCGCTCGCCGTCGAACTCGCTAGCCTCCCCGTGGAAGTCTCCGGCATGGGCCTGGTCGAACGAGAAGCAGGCGGCAAAATCACGGCGGCCCAGAAGAAGGACGAACTCAGTACGCTCATGATGCCGATGGGGGCCATGATGCTGATGTTCCTGGTCATCTTCCTGGCGGCACAGCCCGCACTGGAGAGCGTGCTCGAAGAAAAGTCGGGCCGCATCGCCGAAGTCCTGCTGGGCTGCGCCACGCCAGTGCAACTGATGGCCGGCAAATTGTTGGGCTGCGTTGCCGGTTCGCTCACCATTTTCGGGATCTATTTGCTGGGTGGCTATTTCATCGCGCAACGGGTCGGTTGGATCGGAATGATCCCTTACCATCTCCTCCCCTGGTTCATCGTGTTTCAGATCCTGGGTGTGACGTTGTATTCCTCCGTCTTCATGGCGATCGGCGCGTCGGTCAACCAGCTCAAGGAGGCCCAGTCGATGCTGCTGCCTGTCTGGGTCGTGAAGATGCTTCCGTTTTTCATTTGGCTCAATGTGATCCGCGGCCCCAACGATCTGGTGCCGACGTTGCTGTCGTTCTTCCCTCCCGCCACTCCGACGATGATGGTGTTGCGCCTGGCGACCGGCGCGGCGATCCCCTGGTGGCAGCCCTACTTGGGTGTGTTGGTGGCGCTGGCGGCCACACTGGCCTGCATTTTTCTGGCCGCCCGGATCTTCCGCGTCGGCCTGTTGTGGCAAGGCAAGACGCCGCGCCTGGTCGAACTGTTTCGTTGGGCAGCCCGCGGCTAGGTAGCATGAGTCGACTTACCGAAGAGAAGTTCAAGCAAACGTTCGACACGATCGAAGCATTCATTGAGCGTCATTACGACATCCGAATCGTGATCACCGACGTCCCCAGCCCCTTCACTGGGGACTTGGACGGCGCTGAAATCCAGGTCGACTTCGAGAACGATGCCGAGTCGGCTCTGTTCGTCATCGCCCATTTGTTCGGTCACACCGTCCAGTGGAATCTCGATCCGGGGGCGCGGGAGATCGGCAGCATGCTGGTGAACAACCCTTCGCCGGATCTGCTGGGACGACTCCACGCGTACGAATTGGAGGCTTGCCGCTATAGCGTGCAATTGTTCCACGAGGCGGGAGTCCACGATCTGGACCAATGGCTGGCCGATTTCGCCGCCTGCGATTTCGCCTACCTGGAGCACTTTTACCAAACCGGCGAGAAACGCGAATTTCGCTCGTTCTGGCGGGAGCGACAACCGTTGCTCGAACCCCTCCCGATCCCCCCATTCCGCCCCACCCGCTGGCGATCCCGCTGGGACGGCGTCGTGCTCTGAATATGACAAGAGCGTGACCAGGACATTTGGATCAGGTCGATTCAGATTGGATCAGTTCCCCCGGGGATGGCAGCTGATACAAGCTGGGCTGGACCACGAGTAGCCATTCTCGTCACGATGCCGATCCTCCATCGCCGTCTGGTTGTGTTCATGGCAATGCGTGCACGAGACGATCGCATAGTTCGAAGGGACCCGATGGCATTCGGTACAGTTGAATTGCCGGTGTGGGCCGCTGTTGATGTTGAAGGTGTGCTGGAAGTTGGCGTTTTGCCAACGGGTGGTGTCATGGCAATTTTGACAAGTCATGGGGAAGCCTGCCGTTGCGTGGTTTGGGTTGGTCGCTTGTTGGTAGTCTTGAAGGTGGCAATTCAAACAATCGTGCGACAGGCCCGAATATACCCCGTTTTGATGGCACGCTGCGCAAGCGACGGACGTGTGCGCACCGGTCAACGGAAACGACGTATGGGCAAAGGACGAACCTTGCCAACTGGACGTGCTATGGCATTGCTGACAATTGGTGGAGAACCCTGAGGTCGGGTGGTTGGGTTGTGTCGTCGCCTGAAAATCGTCGGCATGGCACGCGACGCAATCGTGGGATAGGCCCGTATACACCCCATTTTGATGGCACGCCGCACAGGCCACCGCCAGGTGTGCACCGGTCAACGGAAACTTGTTGTGCACGAATGCGGATCCTTGCCAGGCAACCGGGGTGTGACACGTTCGGCAGTCGGTGGAGAAACCAGCCGCCGCGTGGGGAGGTGAGGTCGTTGCTTGGAAATCCGCCGCGTGGCAGGCAAAACAATCGTGGGGCAACCCCTGGAATTGATTCGATGCATGACACGCAGAACAGCTGGCCGTGGCATGCGCACCGATCAGTGGAAAATTCGAGTGGTTGAATTGAGCGTGGTTCCAACTGGTGGGCGTATGGCAGCGTTCGCAATCTTGCACCCATCCCAGGGCGGCATGATCCGGCTGCGATGCCCGAGTCACATCTTCTTGATGGCACAGGGCACATTCGTTCGGCGCCCAAAGAAAGTTCCCGACTTGGGCTCCTTCGTGGCAGCGAAAACAGGCGACACCGGCGTGGACGCCGACCAGTGGGAAGCTCGTGCGGTTGTGGCGAGCAATTTGTTCCTGGGGCAACCAATCCGCCATCGAGTGGCAATCGCCGCAGTTGTTGCCCAACTGCCCGCGGTGAATATCCTGGTGGCACCCCACACATCCTTGGTTAGCAAATGAAGCCACCGGCCCTCGGTCATTGTGGCAGCGGAGACATTGGGCAGTCGCGTGGGCGCCGATCAGGGGGACTCCGGTCTCCGCCAAATGATCGAAGTGGAAATCCGGCCGTATCTTGTGCCAACTTCCCGGTTCATGGCACAGCGTACAGTCCGTCGGAAAGTTGTCGTGCGGGATCACAGGCCCGCGTTGGTGATTCCAAGCCTGCGGTTGGTGGGAAGTGCGGGTCAACGCCGAGCGGCAGGAAACCGCCAAACATTGCGCAGCGACCATCAACAGCAGAGCCCAAACCACCCGCCGTCGCGGTCGTTTCGCTGGTATGGACTGTGTCAGCATCGGAGTTTGCACCATGGGATCCTAAAACCGTTTTCGCCACACCATCCCAATCGAAGCGGCATCCTGATCGTCGCCAAAGCGATAGTCGCCAAACAGATTGAACGAATGCCCCGAGGGCAGCCAAAAGTCAATCGAGGTCGTCACAGCCTGGTTCAGCAGTCGGTTGGCGTGGTCCGTCATGCGGTAGTCACCAACCACGTACGTCACGGAAGCCAAGCCCCGTGAGAAGTAACTTAGGAGCCCAATCCGGCCGCCCGGCCCCGACACGTACCGTCCATCGGTCGTTAAGAACGCTACCGCCACATCCCATGGGCTGTCACCGATCTGCCGGAGGCAGAGTTCGATTTCGCCTGTCGTGCCTCCCAAGTCGTCTTGGTTTTCCCAGCGATCGATGCGGCCATTCAGCCGTAGGTGTTTGCTCAAGTCTCGCCACACGTAGCCGCCGTAACTGCTCCGGCGGTATCGCAAAATTTGAATCGCGAATATCGGATCGATCTCGCGTCGCAACAACTGCGGCCAGCGCAATTGCACGTAATAGGTGCCCATCCCGGCCAAGGGCGAAAATCGCAGCGACTGCCCGAACAAGGCCTCGGTGATCTGCAGTCGGCTCGACTTCAAGTCATCCGCATCATCGTAATAGTCCGTCCAGATCGTACCGTGCGCGTAGAACGACGAGTTGGGATGGTAGTCGCCTTTGAACACGAGCAGGTCGCGATCGGGAGTCCCCTGATGCCACGACTTCTGGTAACCCGCACCGAGCGAGGATGATTCGAACGCATCGCCGCTGAATTGATAAAACACCGAGGTCTGCAGATCGTCCCACGATTGAAATACCGGAAACGGCTCGGGCATCGCTCCCACGGTAGCCCCGAAGCGGTGGAAATCGTTTCCCTTCAAGATGACTTCGACACCGTCGAGAAATCCGAATTCCGGGAACGCGCACGGCAAGAATCGTCCCAATTCATACCGCAGAGGTTGCTCCTGTTGTACGCCGTGCGCATACGACATCAGCGAGACACGTCCCATCGTGTCGACCGCCTGGTTGCCGTCGAACAAATCCACGCCGCGAATATCCAAATCGCCGCGAAATCGAATCTGACCCCCATCCCCGTAGGGGTTGTCGATCCAGAGATCCAACCCCGTTCGACCAAACGAATACTGATTGTCGACGAACTGCCAGTTCCAAGTGTGCAGGTACTGAGTGAAAAAAGCTCCGCGAACCTCGGTGGTCCGTTCTCTCGGGTCCAGCGCCCGGGTCGGCGCTAATAGCGGCAGGTCGGGAGTCCATTCCTCCGGTGGATGCGTCCACTCGGGATGCCGGGCTGGAGCGGAAAGCGGGTCGCCGGATTGGGACGTGTCTGGGCCGGTCGCCAGCTGCGGCGGTGTTGGCGCCACTGGCTTGGCCGGGAAAGCCAATCCCCGCGATCCCGCGCTCAAGCCAGCCCCGCCTTGCAGCAGGCACCGGGCGCTGCTGCGCGAAACGGACTCGATTTCCAACCGCAACTCGCTCCCATCCTCCTGTCGGAAGACCACGGCGTCGCCGATCGCCAAACCGACCCCCCGGCCCGAGTCAAGGTATACGCTGTCGCCGGTGACTGCCGTCACCACGACGGGGACTCCCGTCGGGTCAATCTCCTCAAGTGGACTCGCTTCAGATTCACGCTGCGGTATCCCATCGGGACGGGGCACCGTTTGCCCCGCCGCTTGCGACCAGGCCAGCAGCGCCACGACCACAAAACTCAATATCTGCCAACCTCTCATGGTCGCCGCCCCCTTGGTTGGGATCGCGCCGGCGGCAGATGGCAATCCACGCAACGAGTTCCCAACGGCTGATAGCGAACCACGATGTCCCCGTCGGGCTGCCGGTAGGGGCGGTGGCATGCGCTGCACTCAAGCTGGCTGTGGACCTGATCCAAGGTGAATCGGGCGTCGCGCTGGTGGTCAAACGTCAACGTTTGGAAGTCGTGTTCTTCGTTGTGGCAGTCAGCACATCGAACCTCGGCTGGCGGACCGAACTGGTCGCCGTGCGGCTGCGAGTGACAATCCTGGCAATTGCGTCCCGCGGCCATTCCGAACGAACGACCGCGTTCGTCCGGTTGCTGGCGCGCGGGATGACAGGTATTACAAGCAAGCTCGCGGTGGGCGCCTTTCAGCTCGAAACCCGTCGCTCCAGCGTGGTCGAATCGCGTCACCTCGACCCGGTCGAAACTGTCGGTGGTATGGCACGCGGAGCAATCCGCGGCAGGCCCCTGGGGATCAGGAGGATCGAGTTGACGAAACGCTCCTTGATGGACGTCGGCGTGGCAGGCATCACATCGGGTCGGGGTTCCCAAGAACCGGTGCGGTGAGAACTCCCGATCCGGCTTCGCCACTGCCGGCGGTTCCACTGCCTCCACCGCATCGGCCGAGTGGCACCGAATGCAGCTGACCGCGACATGCGCCCCATCCAACGGAAACCGCGTCCGGCGGTGCTGTTCCAACGTCATCGTCGTACGATGAAACGAATGTTCGTCATGACAGGCTCGGCAGTCGGAAGCGCCAATGCCCTCTGGCGAAAACTGCCCTTGGTGCGGGTTGGGATGGCACGTTGCACAACGGTTGGGCGTCCCTCGGAATCGACGGACAGCCGCGTCGGATGTGACGGCGTGAGGTTGCACCGCTGCGGCTGTCACCACCCCGTGGCAAGCGTCACAAGACAGGTTGGCGTGGACACCGCGCAGAGGGAATGCGGTCAGGGCGTGCCGAGCGACATCGAAGCTCGACGGAACAAAATGCGACGCAAAATGGCATGTCGTGCAAGCAGCGCCTCGCGGCTCCTGTGCTGCGACGAACTGGCCACCGTGCGGATCGCCATGGCAGGCCTGGCAATCGCCGGGGAGCCGTCGTGGGGTGTGAGCGTCCACCCGGATCGAACCCTCGGTCCCCAGAGTCGGGTGGCACTGTTGACACTCAACTTGGTCATGCGGTGATCCCAAGGGAAAACCGATTTCCGCGTGAGTCTCCAACGGCATCGCGGCGTGTGGCCGTCGAAACGAAGCATGCAATGGCGAGTGGCAGACTTCGCAAGATCGGGAGTCCGGGAGTCCCGTTGGTTCCGTGACGGCATCGATCAACTCAGGCGAGTGACTCGAGTCGTGGCAGTCGCCGCACTGCCGCGCGGCGATCGCGGTTCCAGCCGTGCGTTCGATTTGAAGCGAAGCCACAGAAGGCTCCGTCGGATGCGCATGACACGCTCGGCATTGCAGCCCGCTATGCGAACCGGCCAGCGGAAACGCCGCCGTGTGCTGGAAAAGAGGCGCCTCGTCGAACGGCCGACTCTGCCCGTGACATGCACCGCAATCGGTTCCCAGTTGCCCGCCGTGGACGTCTTGATGACACGACTGGCAGTCTTGCCGCAGGCCTAGAAATCGTTGCGAGCCGATCGGCAGCATCGCCGCGGCGGCGTGCTTGTGGCAGGCGGTGCATACCAGTTGTTGGTGTGCACCCTCCAGCTTGAACCCCAGGTCCGCATGATCGTAATGCGAAATGTCGTCGATGCCTGCTAGCGCGAAGCTGCGGATCTGGGTCAGTGCGAACGTTTCGCCGTGATGCTCCGAATGGCATTGCGAACAGAGAACACGAGTTTCGACGGGCAAATTCCCGTGTAATCCGGTGCCGTTCCCGAGCTGATCCGCAATTTCACGATGGCATTGGGTACAGGCGTCGCTCATGAGCGAGCCCGGTGCTCCATGGCAGGCCGCACAGTTTTTGCCGCCGTCCAATTGGGGAACTTGCATGTGCACCGCCGCCAATCGACCTGGCGAGGGGTCTTGCAACTCGATGTAGATCAGCCCACTGATCAAACTGACGGAAGCCAGGGCCACGATCAACGACAGGAGTCCGGTGTGGGGATGAAACATCATAGCCTCGGCATGAAATAGCGGATGGCCAAGGCGATGTGTGCGATCGTCAGTCCGACCAGCAACAGTGCGATCCAACGGTGCAGGTAACGCCAGGAATTGAGAACTGCCCGCAAGTCCTCAAAGTACGCCGAACCCACTGCGGCCTTGTAGGCCCGCGCGGCCAGCGCCGTGATCTGGTCGAGTTGCGATGTGGACAAACCGGCATCGAGACCCTCCTTGTGCAGTTCCCGCAAGCGCTCTCGAGCCGTTTGGCGGGAATGCAACAAGCCACGCAGGCGAGCGACCAGGCCGCGATGCTCCCAGCGGAACGAGGTGAGTTGCTGGATCTGCTCGAGTACGCGTTGTGAAAAGTTGCCGGCGACCGCGTCCCACTTCGCCAAGTCCGCGGCGATGATGGCGTCGATCTCCGCCAGCTCCAACTCTTTGCCGTTGGCCGCTCGCGGAACGATCGAATAAAAATACCTGCCGATGGCGCCGGTCGCGATCAAAACCGCCATGGCCGCCAACGCATGCCCACCCAGGGTATTCTTGGGAGCCAATCCCGCGTGCAGCAAAACGAGCAACAACGACAAGATCCCGGTACCAACGTGTGCCGTCATCCAAGCCGAGAGGGGCCCAGGCAGCCACGATCCCAACAGGCTCCGACGCGCCAGGTACAGAAGATTCGCCAGCATCAAGACGACGGCGGCGATTCCGCAGGCCATGCCAACCGATCCTGAAGGCCGGAGCAAGGCGTGCCACGCCGAGAAGACGCGGGCCGCAGGAGCCGCTTGATAGTAACTACGAAACCACCAAGCCCAGCCCAAGAGCGCCGTCGCAAAGAACAGCGCGACCAGCAACGCGGCCAACAACCCGACGCCCTGGTCGACCAGCGGCGGAGGCGCCGGTCGGTCCTGGGGATCAAAAGAGACTCCGCAAGTCTCCAAGAGTTGGTACGGAGGAGTGCCGCCCGCCAAGATGAACACGTCGTCGTTGGGCAATTCCACGCTCTTCATTTCCTCGCCATCTTGCACCGACAGTAACACCGACTCGTTCGAAATGGCCACGACCTGGCTCGGCAGAAGACAGCAGAGCCGTTGCTCCAAGAGTGCTTTTTTCAAGGCCGAATCGTTCCGCGCCTTCAGTCGCGAGAAGGCGCTGCGGCGGTACGACAAGGTGACCTGGTTGCCCGGTTGTTCCGCCAAGCCCAAGGCCGCTTCGATCGCGCTGTCCCCACCGCCGACCACCAAGATGCGGCGATGGCGAAAGGACTGGGCGTCGACGAGCCCGTAAGCAACTTTGGAAAGCTCCTCGCCAGGGACACCCAGCTTGACCGGCGTTCCTCGCCGACCAATCGCGACACAGACGTTGTTCGCCCGAAACGTCGGACCCGAAGTCGCAATCTGGTAGCCGCCGTCGACGCGCGTCAACCCGGTGAACTGGACACCAGTCTCGATCGCCAACTGGTGCTGCCGGGCAATGCCGTGCCACAGTTCCACCAACTCTTCTTTGGTGTAAGTCGTCTTCCGCAAGCTGCCGTGGAGCGGGAGCGTCACGGGCTGCGTCATCACCAACTTTCGCCGCGGGTACTTGGACACCGTTCCGCCCAACTGCTCCTGTTCCAAGGTGCAATATCGCAATCCACGCTGTTTGGCCCGCAAAGTGGCGGCGATTCCTGCAGGCCCTGCCCCGATGATCACGACGTCTAGAAAATCTTCCGGCCGACCGGCGGGCATCGGCGACAATGGTCGCGAGCCCGCTTTCGTCTGATCGACAATTCGATCGATGATCGCAGTGCCGTGCAGAATCGCAGTGCGGATGAGCGCGTAGCCCGTCACTTCACCGGCGAGGTACAAGCCCGGCGAACCGAGCACTTCGAAGTGCTCGGACAGCGCCGGCAAGTCGCGCCGGGCCTCAATATTCGCCAACGTCAAACTGATCGCGCCCACAGGGCATGCCGTTGCGCAACGACCATGCCCCACGCACCGCGCACCGAAGATGACGGAAGCTTGGCCATGGATCATTCCCAGAACGCCATCTTCAGGGCAGGCTCGTACACACGCATCACAACCGATGCACCGCGACAGGTCGATGTGTGGGTATTGCAAGCGCGCAGAATGACTGCCGACGGCCTTCGCCTCTGCCAAGCTTGTCAATTGTCGCGACTGACTCGCTAGTTCAAATCGACGTTGAGCGACGACCGCAACCGCCAATGCCAAGGCGGCGATTGCAGCCCCCAATAAGATTATGCCCATCCTTGGCAACACCTTCTTAGTTCCGTGTCTCTGTCCTCCGTTGCCGCGTGCAATCTACTGGTCCGCATCCACGCCTCAAACCCGAATTCCATTCGCTAGCGAGCTTGCGGCACGGTGGTTTTCCGCGTAGTGCCAAATACGCTCGCTGCAACGTCGGCGGAAGGGCTGATTCGCACACTCGCACGCCAGCAAAGTTCAAAGCGCCTCTGCGACCCTGGGGCAACCGCCCCTCACTCGGGTTCGCGCTAACGATTGAAACCGTCCGCAGGCGCCGGCGGTGGAGCGAGCCACGCCCCCCATCTTGCTTGCAAGTCAGAAGTCCAGCGTAGACGCCAATCGTCCCGGTGACGTGCGATGGTGGCGTTGCATTTCTCCACGAGCTTCGGTTCGTACTCGGACAGCTCTTGCTCGAGCGGTTCGCGGGCCAGTTGCGTCGCCTGCTGGGCGAATTCCCCGCCTAACTTGCTGACGCGGTGGATGCGGAATTCGGCCAGGTGGAGCTCGGCGGACGTGACGCGCGGCGCCAGTTGCAGGACCGGAGGGAACTCGCCCGGCTCCGCTTCGATCGCCACGTCGCAGGCCAGCTGCAGGTGCACTTCCGCGGTGGCCTCGACGCTGATGCTGTACATTTGTACACCTAACTGCCAGAGGGCCTGCCGGGCGCTGATCTCCAGCGGAACATGGAACTCGAGCTCAAACGAGGTGCGGCCCGATTCGCCAGGCCGGATATTCGTCAAACGGCTGTGGAACGACCGCTGGGGGTCGACCAGCCGCACCGTGTACTTGTTCCAAGTCCCATGATTGACCTGCCGGAAGGTGCGGTAGGTTTCGACGCGAAGTCCCTCGCGACGAAGTTTGAGTCCATCCGCCACGCGGCGCGTCTTACCCCACGAGTCCGCCTGAGCGTAATCGTGCGGAATCTGTTGCAGCACCAGTTGACTGATGAGGGCCCCCAGGCGAGCTTCGTCGTCCTGGCTCGGCGACGATTGCCAGGTCGTACCCGCCAACGCTGGACTCAGCGCGATCAGCAACCAGCCCGCCGCCGCCCGCGTCGCTAACTCCAGGGATCGGTCCACCTAGTTCTTGCGCGCCTCTTTGACCGGTTCGTCTTCCCCCTTCAGCCGTTTGCGCAACGTCGCATCCAGTTCTTCGACGCGGGCCCGGGGATCGACCACCAGGCCATCCCCGCCGATGAGAATGGTGGTGGGGACCATGGTGATGCCAAGTCGCTCGGCGAGTCCCCCCTGCAAACCTTTTCCGTCGTTCAATTGGATCCACGGCATCGAGTTTTCTTTGAGAAACGACGCGGTCTTGTCGGCGATCGTCGGTTCGTCGACGCAGATGCTGACGATCTCCAAGCCATCGGTCTCGTATTTTCGTTTCAACCGCCGCAGTTCGTCGATGTCGTGCGTCCCCGCCCAGGACGCCCAGTAATGCAGGATGACGGTTTTCCCTTTGAGCTGGTTGATCGCAAGTTTCTTCCCGTCGACCGTGGGGCCTTCGATCGGCAGCGTTCGACCGCGCGAGTTCAGTCGGAGGAACGCCCCGCGGGACCGTTCCAGGAACGGCGATTCGGGAAACTCCTTGACGATTCGCGTGTACCACTTGGCGGCGGCGTCCGGATCGTTCATCTCGGCGCTGGTCGCCAGTTGGTACATCGCCTCGGAAGCGAACTCGCTCTTGGGGTACTTGTCGATAAACGACTCCAGAGCTGTCAGCATCGCCCCATGCACGGCATCGATTTCTTTATCGGAGGCCTCCGCCAGGTCGTGCGACGTCCGGGCGGCGATCAATCGATACTCGACATAGCCGATGGCGTCTTCGTCGGTCTTAGCCGCCGCAAGTTCCTGGGAGAATTCGGTCAGGCGATCGAGTCCCGTCGGGAACTTGTCGTCCAGGAACGCGGTCGAGACGATATCGGCGTACTGTTTTATCCAGATCGACTTCTCTTCGTCGCCGCTTTCGGAGTCGATAATCTGTCGGATCAGGCCGGCCAGTTTGTCATAGAGCGCAGGGAGTTGAGCGGCCGGCGCCGTATCGATTTCCTTGAGCGTTGCCAGATAATCTTCGACGATCTTCGAGTCCCCGCCCTCACCGGTCATTGCAGCGGGCGTCGCCGCCGCGATCGAACCGGAGCGGTGGAACAATCCGCCCACCGCGATCGGTTCTCCCGGCTTGATCACTTGCGGCATTTCGGTGATCCGCCAAGTCTCGCCAATCTTGATCAGCGTCCCAATCGCGATCTGCACAGGTTCCTTGTCTCCGGAGACGATGGTCGCCACGTTGTCGTAAATCGTCAGTGGCTCCGGTACGCCGGGGGTCGAATCGGCGATGACGCTGGGTCGAATGCCGCCGAATTGAATCCACCGCGAATGGGTGTTCACCACCCCTTGGGACTTGGCGAACTGTGTGAAGCCAGCTTGCGCGTCGGCGACGCTTTGCTTTAGTTCCGCCGCCAAGTCCTCTGCCAGTTTCAGGCCGCCGATTTCCTGGGGTGTGATCAACAAAGCTTGGAAACGGCGGGCGTCCTGTTCGCGAATCGCGGTGACCAATTCCGCGGAAACCTCTTCGGCGGAGATGACCCGCCACGTGTCGACGATGTGATCGTCGTTGCCGTCGACTCCCCATCGAGTCCCCCCGGTCCCGAACCAACGAAATTGTTCGGCTTTCCCGTCGTAGTCGGCGTCGATGTCGCAATAGACCTCCTGGTTGTCCTTGAAATACGACCAGCGGTCGAGCTTCTTATCGCCGTTCGAATCGACGTACAGCCGCAAAATCCGACCCAAATCGTCCTTGACGATGAAGCCGACCTTGCCGAGCACCTTGGCCGATTCCAACTTGCACTTGCCGATCGCAGCCTCTTCCGGCTGATCGTACTCGACGTCAGTTTGTTTGGGTTTGTAGCTGAGGGCTTCGCGGACGCGGGCGTCCCCGTCGTCTTGGCCGAAAACCGGCCCGCCGACTGCCAATCCCACCAGGATCCAGAATCCCCCCCAAAATCCGCGGGTCGTATTCACGAGCTCTCCCTCCGATGTTCAGCGCAGCGGCGATGCCGCTGCGCGGCGCCGCCCCGGTCGATACCTTAAATTCTCCGGTTTACGGTACCGTTTTTTGCCGGATTCTGGAAGTGCAAAGCGGAGTCCCATCGCGCGTTCCAAGTCGGCTCACTCCGTTTGACAGAACGCGCTGGGGACCTAGAATAGTGTCTTTTCCCGTCCGGGGTCGACTCATTCAGGCCCCTGCCAATCGCGGCGAAAACAGTCGCGAGGGGCGCCGGACTGCCGGTGCGTGGCAACGTCCACGTCGTCCGACGGGCGCGTAGCTCAGTTGGTTAGAGCGCAGCCCTGATAAGGCTGAGGTCCCAAGTTCGAATCTTGGCGCGCCCATTGCTGATCTGAAGGGGAGGCTGGTCTGAATGGGGGGCGTAGCTCAATTGGGAGAGCGCCGGCTTTGCAAGCCGGAGGTTAGGGGTTCGATCCCCCTCGCCTCCATTTCTGCCAGCGGGCAAGTCCTGCCGAATTGGTTCGCGTCGCTATTTGTCGCGTGGACAATCACCGCGTTTCTATCGCCGAGTACCAACGCCCAGACGGTTCAACTCTCGATCTCGCCGGAAACGACATGGATTGAACAACCGCGCGACGCAGAAGGTCACCTGGACTACGTCGCCGCGGTCAACGAACGAGGATGGCGGGACCGGACCAAGGAGCAGAACGCCGCTCGAACGATCCTTCCGCTGCTTTCTTCGCATGACTGGATTCCAGACCACCGCCGACGGGTTTTCGCCGAACTGGGTGTGGAACCTGCAGTGGAAACGATTTCCACGGCCAAGGAATTCGCTGAAGGTCGCGGGATGGCCGTCGACGAACTCGACCTGGAACTCAAGGCCTGTGCCAAAACTCTTTGGCGCGGCGAACAACATCCGGCGATCGACGCCTGGCTAAAGTCCGTTGACGGGTCGCTCGACGGCGTTTGTGCCGGGTTATCCTCCGAGTACTTTTTTGTTCCGTTTTGTCGGACCGAACCCGAACAACGTCTGTTGGATGTCGACTTGTATTATTTGTCCCAGCTGCGGGAAGTCGGGCTGTTACTCGCAGCCCGTGGCCTGCAGCGGATCGACGCCGGAGACGCCAAAACGGGTTGGGATGATCTCTTGTCGGTTCAGCGCCTAGGCCGATTGGTGAACGGTGGTTCCACTTTAGTCGATGGACTGGTATCCGTCAGCATTTTCTCGACCGCCAGCGAAGCGGCTCGCGTGGCACTTGCCCACAGCCACCTGGCGGACGCTAATTGGGAGGAATTAAGTCAGCGCTGGGATACCGCGTACGATGGCCCGCAGCTGAAGTTGCAATTCGAAAACGACCATCTGGCGTTTCTCGAGCTGATCTACGATTACGCGAAGGCCGCGGATCCAGCCAAGTTTGAACCGATCCTGGAATTTTTCGATACGACGTCCCAGATGGCCGGCCAAGATGCGCGGCCGGTCGACAATATCCTATTGGCCGTGCATACCCTGCGAGCAGAGGGGGACTGCGATTTCGATGCGGCGCTCCGCAGCGTCAACCAATCGATCCAGAAGCACATAGCGGTATTCGTGGAGGAACAGCCGCACGTCCGCGTGATGATGATCGGCATGTTCCAGCACGAGTTCGACCAGCAGCTGACTCAACTGAAGGTTCGGTTGGCAGACACGTCGAACGAGCGGACGCCAGCGGTGCGCGGCGAGTTGATCTGCGGGATCGTCCATTCCCTAATGATGCCGGATTACCTGTCCGTTTATCGCGGCCACGCGCGCGTCCGAGAGAATCGCAAGGTCGTTCAAATCGCCCTGCACTTGCGAGCCCTGCAGCAATCCGGACAACTGACACGCGACCCGGAGGTGGATCTGAAGCGGTTTCACAAGAACTTTGATCTCATCGAGGACCGCAACCTCAACCTGTTGCACATCGCGGTGGAAGACGGGCCGCTCATCGTTTCGGCGTCAGGCCTCAATATGAAACACGAAGAACCCAAGTCGATGGACGCCGCGACCGACGACTTTACCATCGTGCTTCCGGATTGAGATTGGCCCGCCCTCAGTCCGCATTGGGCGCGGTTGGGGTGCGGCCAAATCTGCTCCGTGCTTAGCCTGGCGTCCACGCCCTAGCTGGCGGGAATTCCGGGAAGGTTTACCGGAATTTTGACGCGGCGGTCGGGGCATTGCTGCGGGCGATTCGCAAAACTGCGAAAATCCGGTAACCCTTCCAGTTCCAAAGTTCTCCAGTTCCAAAGTTTCAATATCCCAGAATTAGAGGTTCGCAGCGGATGGTGCGGTTCAGGTCTCGATGGGCGATCTGGCTGATCGTGGCACTCCTCAGTTGGAGTCCGGCCACAGCTTGGGGCCAGAGCTTGCCGAACATCGTGATCATTTATGCGGACGATTTGGGCTATGGGGACTTGGCCTGCTACAACCCCCACTCGGCCTATCCGACCCCGCGGTTGGACCGGATGGCCGCCGAGGGAATTCGATTCTTGGACGCGCACAGTCCCTGTACCATTTGTTCACCTTCGCGGTACGGCCTGTTGTCGGGAAACCTCGTTGGTCGAACCGGACGCCGGCCGACAGCCTTCGAAGGCCCCTCAGGCCCCAGCTATCTCTCGCCGGATCAGTTGACCTTGGCTCAAATGTTGCAGCGGCAGGGATACCGCACCGGCGTATTCGGCAAGTGGCACTTGGGACTGACTTGGTACGACCGCTCCGGCCAGCGCCTGCGAGGAGGTTTCGAAGATGCGTTGCGGATTGATTATCCGCGTAGTACGCCGGTCGAGGACGGTCCACAGAACCGAGGCTTTGACGTGTCCTTCGTAACGCCGAATTGCCCCACCACCGATCCACTCTATGTCTATCTCGAGGACGGCCGAGTCGTTGAGCCCGCCAACCAACGACATCGGCAGGAGAACTTGCCCAATCCTGGAGGGAAATGGCGCTGGGACAACGACGAAGGATGGATGGCGCCGTGCTATCGATTCATCGATGCAGATCTCCTGTTTTACGAGAAGGCCGCGCAGTTTATCGACGACCACCGCGCGCGGTTTTCGAAGCAGCCGTTTTTCCTGATTTTGGCCACGCAAATTGCGCATGCGCCGGTGCTACCTGCGGAGGAATTCAGCGGAGCCTCGGGCGCCGGACCGCGGGGCGATTTTGTGGTTGAGCTCGATACATTGACCGGCAGGTTGTTGGATTTGCTTGCCCGGTTGGAAATGGACAACAATACGCTGGTCATTTTCAACTCGGATAATGGCCCGGAAACGGTCCATACCGCCTGGATGCGACAAGACCATGGCCACGATCCGGCCGGAGGTTATCGCGGCATGAAGCGCGACGGCTGGGAGAGCGGGCATCGCGTTCCACTCATCGCCCGCTGGCCGGCGAAGATTCCGCCGGGATTGGTTTCCCGCCAATTGGCAAACACCACCGACCTCTTCGCCACGTTGGCATCGGTCGTCGGATTTGATTTGCCGGACGAGGTCGCGGTCGACAGCTTTGACTTGCTGCCCGTGATGGTTGGCCAACAAGCGGAGAACGAGCCGATTCGTCCTTACATGCTGACACAGAGTTTTCGCGGCGAGTATCAACTGCGCCAAGGCAAATGGAAGTATCTCGATCATCAGGGCTCTGGCGGCAACGACTACGAGAGTGACCTGTTGCGCGAATTCGCGTTGCCCGAAACGGCGCCCGAAGCGCGCGGGCAACTATTTGACTTGGACCAAGATCCCGGCGAGACTAAGAACTTGTATTTCATCGAGAGCGCTCAGCGCCAGCAGATGCAAACGCTCTTGCAAGAACTCCAGGGGAAGAGCGGGCGCACAGCCCCCCGAACTCGTCGGGCTCTGGGTTTAGACAACCTTCCCTCGGCGCGCCAACCTTGAGACTGAAGCTATGTAAATCTTGCCGTGGGTGCCTTCTCATCAGGGAATTGTTTTGGCAAATCAGGCGGGGCCGCCGGGAAATCATGATCCACTTGTTTCCTCAATATCTCTTGCGAACCTCGCTGGCGTTGCTGCTGCTTTGGATCGGGCTGAGTTCAACCGCCACGGCGCAGTCCCTGGTGCAACGACTCAGAGCGGAACCCGTCCAAGAACTCGCCCAATCAGCGCGACAGAGCGGCAACGCCGTCCGGGGCGCCATTCTGTTTACCCGCCCCCAGCTCAACTGCACCAGGTGCCACACGCTTGGCGAGTCCCTTCTCGTCGGGCCGGACTTGAAGACCCTGGGAATCGAGGCGACCGACACCTACCTGATCGAAGCCCTCTTGGATCCGTCGAAAGTCATCAAGAAGGGATTCGAGTCCGTGCGAGTGGAAACGACCGCCGGCAAAACCTACACGGGGAGAATTGTTGCCGAAAGTCCAAGCCGCATCGAGTTGCAGCTGGCGACCGACGAATTGCCAAGAGTCTCGTTGCCGCGGACGGAGATCGACGAAATTGCTCCGAGCAGTCTTTCCGCCATGCCGGACAATCTGATCGATCAGCTCGAGAGCCGCGACCAGTTTCTGGATTTGGCTCGGTATCTCATGGAGTTGGCGGCGACAGAACCGCAGCCAGCACATTCGACGACTCCGCGCGGCGGGCAAACGGTTTCGCCCGAGCTTTGGGGGATCGCTCTGCTCAAGGATTTCAACTGTCAGGCCTGTCATGCGGACGACGACGGCGCGGGTGCACACCTGACGGCGAAACAAGCTCCCGATCTGGCTCGCACCACCGGTATGCTCAATCCCGAGTTCCTACTGAGGTTTCTGGCCGACCCTGTGACTACTCGCCCTGGAACCACAATGCCCGACCTCTTGAGCGGACTATCGCCGGACGAGCGCGAGGTTGCCGCCCAAGAGCTCGCGCACTATTTGGTTTCCATCAGCCAACAACGATACTCGGATCCTGTAGCCGTGCCCGAAGCAATCGATCGCGGGCGCGAATTGTTTCACACGGTGGGTTGCGTCGCCTGTCATTCGCCGCGCGACGACCAAGGGCGGGAGTTGCTTTCCGAAACGTCGGTACCCCTTGGGGCGATCAACGCCAAATACAGCCTCGGAGGACTCGCGGCGTTTCTGGAAAACCCATTGGAGTTTCGACCTTCGGGTCGGATGCCGCATCTGCAGCTGTCACATTGGGAAGCGATCGAGCTCGCCAGCTATTTGAAGGGAGCATCTTCCCACCCGACACAAGCACCAAGTTGGGAACCTGATCCGAAACTCGTTTCGCTCGGTCAAGCCCGATTCGACCAACTGGGCTGCCGCCAATGCCACGCGATCGACGCCGCGCGGCCGGCGCCGACTTCGTTGCCGTTGTCTCGAGTCCACGTCGATCGAGGTTGCCTCTCGGAGCAAAGCGGTCGCTGGCCCGAGTTCCATCTCTCGGCGGCCCAACGTCTGGCGATAAAAGCGGCGCTCCAGCGCCCTGCGATCGTACTCACCGATTCCGAACAAGTCGCGGTTACGCTGACCGCCTTGCGTTGCCTGGCTTGCCACGAACGGAATGAACTGGGCGGCGTTCCAAGCGATCGCGATCGCTTTTTCCAGACGACGAATCCCAACTTAGGACCGCAAGGGCGGATTCCGCCCCCGCTGACGGGCGTCGGCGCTAAATTGAATTCGGCTTGGCTTCGCCAGGTTTTGGTGAGTGGCCGCCCCATCCGCCCCTACGTGTTGACGCGGATGCCCCAGTTCGGGAAGGACAACGTCGTGAAGCTGGTCGACTCGTTTCGGCGGACCGACCAGCGTCTACCCCTCGCAGATGTCGTACCGGAGCCCGACGCCAACATGCGGGAAATCGGCGCTGAACTCGCCGGCAGCCAGGGCCTGAACTGTATCGTCTGTCATACCTTCCAATCGCAACAAGCGGCGAACATGCCCGCCGTCGATTTGACCGAGATGGCCGAACGCTTGCAGAAGAGTTGGTTTTACCAGTACATGTGCGCTCCACAATCGTTCAGTCCGAATACAATCATGCCGTCCTATTGGCCAGGCGGTCACGCACTCCGCACAGATATCTTGGACGGTGAGCGGGACTTGCAAATCGAGGCCCTCTGGCAATACCTAGAGGAGGGACGTGAAGCTCGGGCGCCGCGCGGACTCGTCGCGGAACCTATCGAACTGTTGGCCACCACCGACGAGGCGGTGATGCTTCGCCGCAGTTATCCGGATATCGGCAAACGCGGAATCGGCGTCGGTTATCCCCTCCAAGTCAATTTGGCGTTTGACGCAGAACAGCTGCGCCTGGCAATGCTTTGGAAAGGAAAGTTCGCGGACCCGGCAGGCGTCTGGCGAAGCCAAGGTCACGGGAATGTCCGGCCATTAGGCAAGGACCTGATTCGCTTCGCGCCCGGCCCGGACCTGGACGATGCGGACAATCCTTGGACAGTCGACGAGGGGCGACCACCGAATCACCAGTTCCTGGGGTATCAGCTGGACGAGAAAAGGCGACCGCGACTTCGCTATCGGTTCGCCGACGTCGACGTGGTGGACGCCCTGGTCGATGAAGTCGATTCGTCCACGGGGGAACCGTTTCTTCGCCGCACAGTCACCTTGAGTTCGACCGTTGAGAGTGATCGTATGGTTTTCCGAGCGGCGACGGGTGCGGCGATCGTCGAGAATTCGCCAGGCGAATTCGTCGTAGATGATCACTTGCGAATCCATGTTGGCGGCCCGCACGTCGGAATGATCGACTCGCGGCTGGATATGAAGAGACTCGTCATCTACTTAAACGTTGGCCCTGGGACCACGGTTCTGAATCTGGAGTATCGGTGGTGAGTTGGAAACTGCAGTCGATGTTGAGTATGGCCCTGCTGTTGATCTGGGTGGGGGCAGTCCGTGCGCAGACTTTGGGAGAATATTGGGGGACCGCCGAGGAAGAGGCGAAATACTATCGGATCGTCGAGATCCCCTTTCCCAGCGAGTTGGCTTTGGAGGCCGGCAGCTTGGAAGTGTTGCCGGACCAGCAACTGGCAATCGGCACGCGGCGGGGGGACATCTTGCTTGTGAAAGGGGCGTTTGACGAAAATCCGCGCACCGAATTCCAGACCTTCGCCTCGGGGCTCGATGAAGTCATGGGCTTGTCCTACAAGGATGGCTCGTTTTATGTGACGCAGCAAACCGAGGTCACGCGGATCGCCGACACCGACCACGACGGACGAGCCGACGATTTTCAGACGCTCTGCGATGGCTGGGGGTTTCGGAACTACCACGAATTCGCGTTCGGCTCCAAGCTGGATCCAGACGGCAACATCTGGGTCACGCTCTGTTTGTCCGAGTCTTATCACTCCAAAGCCCCGTTCCGCGGTTGGTGCGTCAAGGTGACCCCGGAGGGACGAATGATCCCCGTCTGTAGCGGCATCCGTAGCCCCTGCGGAATTGGGCCCAACGAACATGGGGTTATGTTCTACGCGGAAAGTCAGGGGCCCTGGAATGGATCGTGTTCGCTGAAGGTACTGGAGCCCGGCGGCTTCATGGGGCATCCGATTAGCTTCAACTGGTATCCGTTGGCCGCCAAGCTGGATCCTGCTGGCTCGACAGAACTCGCGCAACGGTTTGCGCACCCGCCCGAGCAACCCCAGTCGCCATCCCGGCTGGCGATGGAACGCACCCGCGTCAAGGAGTTGGTTCCGTACGCGGTCGTCTTCCCGTACATCAAAATGGGGCGATCGATTTCCGGATTCGTCGTCGACCGGACTGGCGGAAAATTTGGACCGTTTGAGAATCAGATCTTCATCGGCGATTTCAGCTTGAGCGTCGTGATGCGAGCGACGACGGAAAAGATCAACGGCGTTTGGCAAGGCGCTTGCTATCCGTTTCGCGAAGGGCTGGCGACCGGGTTGCTGGCGTGCGAGTTCACGCCGCAAGGCGACTTGATCGTGGGAGGTACCAATCGCGGTTGGCCGGTGCGCGGGCCTCGGCCTTACGCCTTACAACGACTCGATTGGACCGGGGTGGTTCCCTTTGAGGTCAAAGTGATCCATGCGCGGCCGGCAGGATTTCTGGTGAAGTTTACAAAGCCGGTCGACCGTGCGGTCGCCAGCCGACCCGAGTCGTACTCGCTCACGACTTACACGCATATTTACCAGGAGGGGTACGGCAGCCCGGAAGTCGACCACACGACGCCGACGGTGATCCAGGCCGCGGTTTCGGACGACGGATTGCAGGTCGAGTTACAGATCGAGGGGTTGATGCAGGGCCATGTCCATGACTTTGATTTTTCGGCCCTTCGGTCGGAAACTGGTGAAATCCTGGTCCACTCCAAGGCGTATTACACTTTGAACGAGGTTCCGCGATGAGCTGTCCATGGAGCCAATCCCAATGCCCTCTCCACCGGTTTGGGGGTCGTGCCGTTTTATTTCACAATTATCTGCCTGTTCTTTGTTTAACGCCAAGCCGGAGGCG
>JBGSLW010000255.1:0-17075 GCA_041740495.1 Pirellulaceae bacterium | reverse complement strand
GGAGGGTTGGCGGCAGCCTGGAACGTGGCGTTCGGCGGGCTGGCGGTGGCGATGGACTACGCCGTTGGCGGGCAGGCATACGCCGCAGTTTGCAACTCCGACGTGGCGCGGGAAGTTGTCCAGCGCGAGTCGCTATCTTGGCTGCTGGAATGGTATCAACGCCATTCGACGGGGACGCTGGTTGTGATCATTGCCTTGGCTTGTTTCCCGGCGCTGCTCGTCCCCTGGGCGTATTGTCGCGAGACCCCATCGAGCGAGCCGCCGGCTTGAGTGAATTTGCATTATTTGCCGACTTGAAAAACAAGGGGTGATGGGTGAGAATTGGGAACCTCCGGAGACGTGGCTGAGTGGTCGATAGCGCCGGTTTGCTAAATCGGTGTACGGGTCAAACCGTACCGCAGGTTCGAATCCTGTCGTCTCCGCTGAACGTTTCACGCATTCCTTCGGGAATAGGGGCTGGATACCGATTGTTGCGGCGTTGCCTTTTGACGGGAATTCGGACCGGTGGCTAGGACTTGGGCGGGATAAACTCAATTCCGTAGCGGGCGGCGGCTAACTTCAGACGCTCGATTTCTTCGGCCGATGGCGGTACGGGCGCGGTGGAACCCGGCGGAAGTTCCGTCCCGACCTCGAAAAACATCTGCTCAAAGCCCGCAGGGGCAACCAGAACAATCATTCTCGCCGGCTGGATGGACTCGTTTTTGAACGCATGGGGCACGCCGATCGGCATGTTTGCGAAAGTCCCTGGCCCCGCCACCAATCGCCGTTCCCCAATCAGGAAGGTGATTTCTCCCTCCAGGACGAAAAAGCCCTCCTCTTCGCGGCGGTGAAGATGTGGCGGCGGGCCGCCGCCGGGCGGGACGAGCGTCTCGACGACCGCGTAGCGGCCTTGCGTTTCTACCCCACTGACAAGCAGCCGATAGACATCGCCGACCAGCGAAGCGGTGCGCCCTTTTTTCGAATCGACGATATGTGCCTGGCGAGATGAGTTCATGCGGTGTGACCTTGCCTACGCCCCGACCGGCTGGCTAATGCGCGATTGCAGCGTGAGTTGGGAAACCATTTCCTTGGGGCTGCCCAATTCCTTGAGCAGCATGACTTGGCGCTCGGACCACGAGGGGGCGCGGCTCATCGCGCGGAGGCGTTCCAAGTATTCGGCGCACTCCAGATCCTGAGCCGTATCCCACAGGCGTCGGACCAACTCATCGACGATTTGCGGGATCGTTTGCTGCGCGTAGGAATAGGAATTGACCAGGTTGGCTTTATTGCCGTAGCGACAAGCCCGCCATTTGTTCAGCCGCACCATCATCGGATGGCAATCGAGTTGATACGTGCCGTCGTCGATCAGGTCGGACAGATCTTTGACCAGGCACTGAATCAACGCCGCCAGCCCCAACGAATCGGCCAGATTGCCGGGCATATCGCACACCCGAACTTCGACGGTCCCGAAATTGTGATGCGGGCGGACATCCCACCAGATTTCACGGATCGTATGGATGAAGTTTGTGTCGATCATGTGCCGCACCAACCAGGCGTACTCGCTCCAATTCCGCATGTGCGGCGGCAGCCCCGCCGTCGGCAGTCCTTCGATGATCTTGATCCGATTGGAGTGCAACCCGGTATCCCGACCTCCCCAAAAGGGGCTACTGCAGCTGAGCGCCAAGAGCGTGGGGAGGTGTTGCATGATCCGATCGCAAATCATGATCGCCTTGTCACCCGAATCGACGCCGACGTGGACGTGCAGGCCAAAGGTCACCATCCGCCGGGCCATCTCCTGGAGCAGGTTGCAGAGACTGTGGTACCGTTCGTTCTCCGTGACTTTTTGTTCGCGCCAATTGGAGAAAGGATGCGTGCCGCCCCACCACAAACGCAATCCGATTTCGTCGGCAGCCTGTTCCAGCTGGGTCAACTTGGCGCGAAGATCCGTTTCTGCCTGGCGGACCGTATCGCACACATCGGTGTTGACTTCGATGAAGCTCTGCATGAACTCGGGTTTGAACGACGGATGATCGGGCGCGTTCAACCGTTGCAGCAGCGGTTCGATGCTGTTGGAGAGTTTCATCGTTTCGACGTCGACCAGGCCGACTTCGATTTCAATGCCGACCGTCGGTTTGGAATTGGATTTGAATTCGAGTTTGCTCATGGCGCGGTGGGTTCCGTGGAAGGCCGGCGACGGCGTGTCGTACGTGGAATCGATCGAGGCGACGAGCAGGCGAAGCATGTCGGCCGGCGACGTCGCCGTCGCGTCTTCATGCCGGCGCCCGATTCTAGTGGACGCACCTGCGAAAGCCAAATTGAACTCGCCGATTTCGCGTCAGGCAAGGTGCGAATCGTCGGAATCCGAGTGCGGCGCGTGCCGTTCCCGCGTCCGTCGGTGGGCGGTCGAAGGGCCCGAGCGGAATAAGTCAAACCGCCACAACCGGGCGTGTCCACAGCAGCGGCAACGGAAGGTGCCGACCAGATCGATCAGTCCAAACGACCAATAGCGCCACAAACGATAGATGTGGCGACCGTGCGCCTTGACCGACAGAAAGTGGTACTCGAATCGGCAACATCGATTGCAGAACAGCCTCAGATCTTCGGACGCCGCCGGCAGTTCGTCGTCGTCGAACGCAGCGGCAGTGCCGGCGGAGCGGTTTCGATGGTCAGTGGTCATCGGCAATGAAACTCGCCCGAGAATTGGATCGCGGCCCGCGGTGACCCACCGACGACTCCCACCCGCCATCCAATCCTATTTTCGGCCCGATGGGCGGAGAGATCAATTGGCGATGCCGGCAACTCCGCCAAAAACGAAGAAATCAACGGAGGACGTCGTCACGTCCCGCAAACGTCGGAGAAGCCGGAGTCGATTGCCCCCGGGCCCATGCCGGGCCATTTTATTCGTAGCCCAAATTCTTTTCGATTTCGCGAGCCCGATTGTCCCATCCGGTGGCCTTGCCGCCCCCCGTGCGGTCCGTCGACCAGTTGGTGGGCTGGGACGCGTCCGGCGAGTCCGAGATGGCCGGATCGGTTCCGGGCGCCATCCACCGCGGCTTGGACCAGTTGGATGTCGCACAGCCGCTCAAACTCAACAATCCGACCAGCAGTCCAAACGTACAGACCAAAATAAAGAATTTCATACCCAAATCCTTTCCTGCACCGATTGGGCCCATCGCGTCGCTCAGGAGAGGAGAGGGAGCACGCCGATGATTCCACAGCGGACGGATTTTTCCAGAAGGGGCGAGAACGGGACAGAGCAAAATCGGCCCAGATTCGAGGGAGCTAGCGACCAAATCTCTCGGCCCGCAACCCCCTCGGAATTCTTTTCTCCCCTATCTGCAAACGCTACATTGGTTGCCAAAGCCAAAATCCGTCGAGGGGGGAATGGAAATCGAGCCGATTGAATTGGATGTACTGGTGGTTGCTCCGCACCCGGACGACGCGGAACTGGGTATGGCGGGAGCGATCTGCAAGTTGATCAAGCTGGGGATGCGCGTCGGTGTGTTGGACTTGACCAATGGCGAGCCGACGCCGCATGGAAGCCCGGAGATCCGCGCGGCGGAAACCGATCGAGCGACCGCGGTCTTGAATTTGTCGTGGCGCTGGAATCTGGGATTGCCCAACCGGCAACTCGAGGCGGATCTTGATTCGCGTCATCGTCTGGCGAATGTGATCCGTTTGACTCGTCCCAATTGGCTGTTCGCGCCGTATTGGATCGATGCCCACCCCGACCACGTCGCCGCCACGCAGTTGGTGGAAGCGGCTCGATTTTGGGCGAAGCTGACCAAGTCCGAGATGCTGGGCGAACCGCACCATCCCAACCGGATTTTCCATTACTTCTGCGTCCATCTTCGGACGGTGCCCCAGCCCGCGTTCGTGCTCGATATATCCGATGAGTTCGAGACGAAGATGGAGTCGATCCGCTGCTACGAAAGCCAGTTCGTTACGGGGCGCGACCCGCAGCCCCCCTCCTTCCTGGACCGACTCCGCGACGAAGCAGCCTTCTGGGGGAAGTCGATCGGCACCCGTTACGGCGAACCCTTCGCGGCTCGCGAGACCTTGGGATTGTCGAATTTGTTGTCGCTCATTTGATCGGCAACCAAGATCACTCTAAACGTCCCCACCGAGCCTGTCTCGGTGCAGCGCTGGGCCTGTCTCGGTGGAACGCCGGTCTGGAAACTAACGCCAGCTGCCAACCCATCCTAGCGTCCCCACCGAGCCTGTCTCGGTGGAGCGACGGTCTGGCGACTAAGGCAGCCTCACCGCGCCCCCTGAAAATGGAATCCCAACTCCTGCCGCAGCTCGGGAGGGAGTTCCGGGAGCGCCGACCGCGGAATAATGTACGTCGCCAGGTGATACAAATCAACGAACACGCGATTTTGTCGCGTCGTCTGAGCGAGGTAATCGTGCCCGGACGATCCACCGGTACCGATTTTTGTCCCCAGCATCCGTTGGACCATCAAGCTGTGCCGCGCGCGCCAACGCGTGAACATTTCGTCCATCTCCATCAGATGGGTCAGGTAGCGAAACGGCATATAAAGTATCGGTTCGTCGCGGTATTGAAAAATAAAAATCGCCGCCAGAAACGCGCTCTGTGAAAAACGGATCTGCCGCGCGTGTTGCAACTGCTGGAATTGACTCGGGTCGAAGAGCAGTTCGAAATTGCCGCGTGTGGCCTGCAATTCCGCCAACTGAACCTGCCGCTCGCGCTCATTGATCGCGATGTTCCTCGTGACCGTCTGCTCGTCGTCGGCGAGCATGGCGTCGACGGCGGCGCGGTATTTTTCCCAAAAGTCGAATTCCGCGAACCGCAGGAAGGGCATTCGCTCCAACCAGCGGTTCGTCATCTCCAAAAGGTTGGGCTCCGCCTCCGCGGCGTTGAGCAATTCCAGGTCGCCGGGATGCAAACGGGACTCGAAAAAGTCCTGATCGGCCCGGATTCGCTGCTCGCGCCGCAACCCCATGAGAATTTCGATCTGCTTGAACTGAACGCTCTGGAATCCAGAGGCCGGGACCAGCAAGTCTCGGAAATCCAGGAAGTCCATCGGCGTCATCGTCTCGATCACGTCGATCTGATCTAGCAACAATGCCTGAATCCTTTGGATTCGCTCCTGCCAGGCAATCACCCGAGTCAACTGGCGCTCGTCGATCCGCTCCAGACGGAACACCCCCGCGATCGAGCGCAGTTCGTGCAAGATCTGCTTGAACCACAACTCGTAGGCCTGATGCACGATGATGAAGAGCATTTCATCGTGTGCCTCAGGTCCGTAGTTTCCGCTGAGCGGCTGTTGCGCGGACAACAGTTGCGAGAGTTTCAGATACTCGCTGTAGTAGATATCGCCTGGACCTCGTCCCATCGGTTGGGCCTCGCGCTATCGCCCGCGTCCAGGGCTTTTGACCTCGACGGCCGGCGGCTGATTCCAATCGAGCGGGTCGGCGCCCAGCTTCAAGTTCGACGCCAGCAGATCGTTCCAGGTGATCCGTTGCCCCGTGTAACAGGCTTCGCGGCCCAGGATCGCCATCAGCGTACTGGTGACCATATAGCCGCCGTTGTTGATCGGGGTTCCCGCCCGGATAGCCCGGAACAGGGCGATGTGTTCGGCGTCGTACATCCCCGGTTGGTTCGCGTCGCGGGCGGGTGTCCAACTCGATCCGTCCGAGCCTTCGATGGCGGGTTTGCCGAAGTCCAAAAACTGACCGCGTCCCTGCGTTCCAAACACGTAGTCGTTGGTGTTGTTGAAACACCCGTCCATTTGCCTGGCGAACGTGAACGCCTTGACGCCGTTGGCCCATTCAAAGCAGCAGGCGAAGTGGTCGTACACATCCCCCCATTTCCGCGGATCGGTCCGCACCTGGCGGCCTCCCGTTCCGTAGCAGACGGCGGGCGGTTCGTCCTTCATCAACCAGACCGCCTTGTCCAAGCTGTGGATATGCTGCTCCGCGATCAAGTCGCCCGACAACCAGGTGAAGTACAGCCAGTTGCGAATCTGGTACTCCAGCGGAGTCCACATCGGATTGTCGCCGCGATGCCAGAGCGTCCCGGTCAAGTAGTCGTCTTGGATCGCGCGAATCTCGCCGATGGCGCCATCGTGGATTCGCTTCATCGTTTCCACCACGCGGTAGTCATATCGCCAGCAGAGTCCGGAAACGACGTTTAGTCCTTTGGACTTGGCGAGTTCACACGCCTGTTGCACGCGAAGCGCCCCCGCCACGTCGGTCGAAATCGGCTTCTCGCAGAAAATATGCTTCCCGGCGCGGACAGCCGCCTCCATATGGTCCGGACGAAAATAGGGGGTCGAACAGAGAAGGACAACGTCGACATCGGAGTCGATCAGCTTCTGAAATCCGTCCAGGCCGGAAAAACAATGGGCCGGGTCGACCGCGAGTTTCCCCTGGAGCTCGGGGACTTGCGACAGGCTCGATAACGCCGATTCGACTCGATCCGGAAAGGCATCGCACAAGGCGGTGATTTTTACGTTGGAATCGGCCATCGCCGCATTGATCGCGGCATCCCGTCCCCGTCCGCCACAGCCAATCAGGCCGACCTTCAAGGTGTCATCCATGCCGTGATGAAATCCACCCGGCGAGCGTGCCAGCGCCGACGTCGCCACCGAGAGGCTGGCGGCGGCAGCCGACACTTTGAGAAAATCGCGGCGATGATTGTGGGCTGACAACGGACTGTTCATCGTACACCTTTAATTCTTTGCGGAGATTGCAATGCAGCGAGTCGGCCGGCGGGCGGTCCCCCGGGCCGGCTCTTGGCCAGATCGGACGTTCCGATGTACCAAGTTGCCCCACTCGGAGCTGACGATCGGATCATGGTAACGGTTGTCGCAGAAGGTGCAAGCGACCAGCCGTCTGGCCAAGTAAGATGGAAACGCTAAGAATGTTCGAGTCCTCCGGTACGTTCCACGCCATCCGGGTCGTTGCGCTCCGTCCGTAGCGGCCGGGATGCTCTCTTTGGTTTCCCCCATTTTTTTTCGATCCGCATGGCAATGCAGAAATCACTCGTTGGATCATCGGCAGCGAAGACATATTCCGAAGAAGGGCCTAGGCAAACGAGCCGGAACGGCGCGGACTTGTTCCGGCCTACGGTGCCGGCGTTTGCGCGGGGACAAGGTGGCCGCGGGAGCAGCCGGGCGCGGGGGCTCGTTTGGTCGTTGGCGGCGTGCCTTTGGGTCGGCGGGTTCGGCGGCTGCAGCCAGGATGTCAGCGAGTCGATTGTCGATCATCAGATGAAGGTCTCTCGCGCCGATCAGCTGCGGGTCACCACCGATTACGTCTTTACCGACGAGCAATTCGACAATGCGGAGTTCGAGCAAAAGGTCTCGGGGGGGTTGAACCGGTGGTTCGAAAGCCAAGCCGCGGAGAATGTGCCGGTCGAATGGTCGCCAGACCCCCTGATCGACTCGTTGCCGGCCGAAGTGAAATCCGAAGTCGACGCGCTGGAACAGACGACCTTCTTGACGACCGATACGCACTACGTGCAGGGGCAAATGTGGATTCGCGAGTTGGTCCGCGCGATCGGAAAGCGGCCGCTTGCGCGAGGGTTTTGGCCGCCGCTCACCGCAGCGCTAGGCGACCAACCGGTCGATGAAGGCTGGCGCTCCGCCTTCGCCGACGCCTATCCCGAATTCTCCGAAGCCGATCGCGATCAACTGTTGCTGGTCTGTAAGTTGTTCGATTGGACGACGATGAATATCCAGTTGGCCGATCGGCGGGATTGGCCGAGTGCCGCGGTGGTCGCGGCGCAACGACTGGCCGACGACGACGAAGCGTGGCCGCCCAAGGTTGGCGTGCGAGGGCCGGGGTACAACCGGTTCGCCTGGCAGACGCTGCTGTTCGGACAAGGGGACGATCTGGAACGAGCTCGCGTCTTCCTGCAGCTGGTGCACGAGGCCGGACTGGACGGTGTGATGCTGGCGATCAAGTCCGCAGGCGAATCCGATCTCAGCCCGTTCGGATATCGCTGCTGGTTGCCGGCCGTCCGAGTTGGGAACGAACTTTTCTTGTTCGATACCGAATTGGGCCTGCCGCTCCCCGCCTCCAATCCGACCCGTTTCGCTACTCTGGGTGAGCTAGTCGGCGATCCGGGTCTTATTCGCCAGTGGGACTTGAGCGCTGCGGAGTCGACAAGCGATGACGCCGACTATCGGGTTCGCCCGGACGATTTGCAACATGGCATCGTGGCGTTGGTCGAGGTTCCGATCGAGTCGCTGACGCGGCGGATGGCCGTGTTGGAACGAGGCTTGACCGGGGACGAACGGCTCCGTTTGACCTCGCAACCATCGAAAATCGCCCAGGCCGTCCAAGGATTGTCCGGGGTCGGCGGTGTGCAACTGTCCCCCTTGGATGCCTGCACGCACCAGTTCCGAGCGGCGGTCGAGACGGGGGAACAAACCGCTAAATTCAACGCCGACGTCCGCGAGCGACTCGCTTGGCGCGTGCTGGAAGAAGAATACATCAACAGTTACGTCCGGTTTCGCAAAGGGAAGAACAAGTACTTCCGCGACCACCTGATGGCCCCGCGCGGCGTGATCGATCGCGGCGCCATCGAGTGGTTTCAATTGATGCGGTACGACGACGAGTTCATCGAAACGCTTCACGAAAACGCCAGCGTGTTAGAGGCCTTGGGGATCGGGAATCACTTGCCCGTCGTCGAGTACAATCGGCGACTGAGCAATACCAAGGAACACATGCGTCTGGTCCGCGCCGATGCCACGTATTGTCTGGCGTTGTGCCATCTTTTCGACGGCAATCCTTCGGTGGCGGCGACTTGGTTGGGACGAGTTGACGCCTTCGATCAACGCAATTTTTGGGATGTCGGCGTGCGCTATCTGCAAGGTCGTTGCGCCGAAATGTTGGGCGACACGGCAGCCGCGGCGGCGATTTACCGCACCGGTAAAGATGACCAGCGGCTCAAGCCGCAAGCGTACGGCAATCTCCTGCGAGCCCGCCTGCTGACAGCGACGCCCGACTCGTTCCCCTAGCCGGGATCAACTGCTCGCTGCCGAGCGGCATGGATTCGGTCGAGAAAAAGCGAGAGAAAATCGTCAGGCACCGCATCTCCCATCCTACCTCCCCTCCCCGGCCGCATCGTGCGGCCGACCCTCCCGCGGGCTCCTGGACGGCCTCACGATCCGCGGGAGGGTGAAATGGATGGTGCGAGCGCGAGCTTACTTGTCGCTGGAAGCGTAACCTACCTCTCGGCAAGCGCGCGGCTTTTGCCGGTTGGCTCGGAGAAGCTTCACGCGGTCAGTGATGCCTCGGGGTTGATCCCCGAGGAGGATTCACGTTCAACCTACACACCAGGCTCACCCAATCGCATCGTTCCAGGGTGATGCCTCGGGGTTAATCCCCGAGGAGGATTCACGTTCAACCTACACACCAGGCTCACCCAATCGCATCGTTCCAGGGTGATGCCTCGGGGTTGATCCCCGAGGAGGATTCACGTTCAACCTACACACCAGGCTCACCCAATCGCATCGTTCCAGGGTGATGCCTCGGGGTTGATCCCCGAGGAGGATTCACGTTCAACCTACGGGCGCGGCCCACCCTACACACTTCTTCGGCCGAGCCGACGACGCTCCAATTCGATGTGGCATCCCGAGGCCGAAACGGGATTCTGCGGCGCTCTGTCGGGAAGGCCTGCAACAGGATTTGTTCACGTAGGCGATCCCTCGCGTTCGTTCTCCTTCGTCCCTCAATGCCGCTCACTTACCGAGCGAATCGTTGCGTTTCCTGCTACCCATCCGCTGCGCTACCGGTTCACGCTCATGTAAAAGCTGAACATCTGCGTGTCGTCGCTGTCGGCGCTGAGCACGGGGAACGCGAAGTCGAACGCCAGGGGAGCACCGCCCGCGCCGGCGGCCGGCATGTGGACGCGAAACCCGAAACCGGGTGCGACGCGAAAGTTGTCCATATCCAGCCGGACATCTTCCTCGACCGTTCCGAAGTCGCAGAAGACGACTCCCCGGACCATGTCGTCGGCGGTCAGGGGAAACATGTACTCCAGCGAATTCAACCATTGGAACTCGCCCCCCACGCGCACACCGCCTTGCACGGGGGATGCGCCGCGGAAGCTATAACCGCGCATCGTCGAGAAACCACCGGCAAAGTAGTTCTCGAAAACGGGCGTGTCCGAACCGGTGTATCCCAACTTCGTCCCGTAACTCACCGTATGGCGGCCGGAGGCGTCCGGGCGCTGGTACACCAGGAAATACCGACGGTAATCCAAGTCCGCTCGGGGATAACTGTAGTCGCCGAACGCCTGATGGAACGCGGCTTCAAAATACGCCCCCTCGGTCGCCAGAAACGGATGGTCGCGCGTGTCGTTGACCAATCTCAGGAAACCGAGATACAAGTTGTGGCTTCCGACGGCGTCGTTCAGTTCAGTGGATGTGTCGACCCGCGGGTCGAAGACCTTGACGTTTTCCAATCGCGTCCCCCCGCTGATCGAGAGCTCGGGCGTCAAGCGATAACCCAGGGAGACCTGGCCGCCCAAACGCTGCTCGTTCCAATCGAAGAAATTGCGCGTGTAGTAATAGCCGCTGCCGTTGAAGCTGATCAACGAATTCAACAGGTAGGGTTCGGTGAAGCTCACCATGTACCGCTGAACCTGATTCCCGGGGAGCAGTTCCAGCCGGAAGCCCTGCCCCGCTCCGCGAAATGCTCGGCCCTCCGTCAGATCGCTCCAACTGGTGGGGAACCGCCAGAGATCGAAGTTTCGTTCGTCGATCGTGATTTGCCCTGTCAAACCCGCATCGGAGTTGTACGCACCGCCGATCATGACCCGTCCGGTCATGCTTTCCTGGACGTAGATATCCAAGTCGGCGGTGTTGTCGAAGTAGTTTTGACCCACCCCAAATTGGGCGGGGCCCGGGAGAGGGCTGATGGCATTGGGATCGCCGACCTGCGGCAAGGGCGTCGGATTGAGATTGGTTGGCCCGACCGGTTGCTGCACGACGCCTCCCTCTTGCGGGAATCCCGTCGCAGGCGGTTGGCCGGCGGGCGCGGCAAACGTGGGCGCCGGATTGGTTGGAGTTTGCGGGGTGGGTGGTCTCAAGGTGGTCGCGTATGGGTCGTTGGAGTAGACCGTGGTTCCGGGCGGCAAGGTCGGCGCTTGCGAGTAGTTTGGTCCTGGATCTTGTGCGCGGACCAGCCTTTGCGGCGACTCGCTGGTCGCCGCCGCAGGAAACCACGCCTCGGTCACCGGCAGGTTCGACGTGGGGGCGTAGTTCCGCTGACTGGCGCACCCCGCGGCAACCGCCAGGGCGAACCCTCCGGCCCAGGCAACTCGCCCTATCGCACGGTGGGCGAGTTCGACACCGTGCGGCGAGTTTGCAGAGGAGGCGGATGGTCGGCGGCGTTGTTTCATGGTTTCGCTGGGGGCGGTGGGCGATGGGCAGTGGGTGATGGATGGAACTAGCGAATTTGCGACTCGCGCTCGACGAAACGTTCGAGCTCCTTCAATTCATCCGGCTTGACCACGATTTTGGGGGGCGCTCCTGTGCCGGGGCTACCGTCCGCAAAAACTTGTGCGGTCTTCAGCAATCGCTCCGAGTTGCGGATCTTCCGCACGTCGATGACGTCCCCCGGTTGCAAGGTCATGCGATTCAGGACCACCGACCGCTTGGTGATGCCCGGTTCCCCTTCGATATGCACGTTGATTTGTCCAACGCGATACTGTTTCCCCTCTTCGATCTTGTAGACCAGGTCCAACATGCCCGGCTCTTCCAGGAATCGCGATTCGACTTCGACATTGGCGAAGACATGTCCCTCCGAACCATAGAGGTCGCGGAGCGTGTTCACATCGCCGTTCATTTGCGAGGCGTTGAAATCGGGAACAACGCCTTCGTTCGGCTTCAGCTTCAAGGCGGTCATCAGTTGGTCCGCGCTGTATTTCTGGTTGCCGATAAAGGAGACGTTGCGGACGCGATAGCGAGGACCTTCGTCGATGACGAACCGCAACCGGATCCAATCGCTGTCGGGGCTTTCCACGATCTCTCGGCCGATGCGGGCGTTGAAGAAACCGAATTGGCGGTAGTACAGCGTCAGCTGCAGGACGTCTTGCTCGATCTGGCTCCGTTCCACCGCAAAGCCTTTGATCAAATTGCCAATCCCCGGTTTCGTTTTGACGAAGGTTCGCAGGCGGGAGTCCGAGGCGAATTCGTTCCCCTCGAATTCGATCGCCCAAATTCGCTCTTTATTGTCTTCATGGATCAAGAACACGACATCCTCGTCGTCGGGCTCGCCCCCCTCGATAATCTCCACTTGAGTCAATGGGTAGCCGTGTTGACGGTAGTAGTCCTCCAACTGCTGGCGGGCCATGCGGATCTGGTGTGCATCCAGCGGCTGGCCCGCTTTGAGATCGACATGTTTCTTGAGTTGTTGGTCGGTGACCGCCCGATTGCCGACGAACCGGAGCTCGCGGATAAATGAGCGCTCGGCGATCTCGATCGTGATCACGAGCCCTTCGGCGGTCCGTTCGACATACGGACCGCTGATGCGGCGAATCTCTTTGATTTTCCAGAGCGCGTCGATGTCTTGTTGCAAGAGATCGGGATCAAAGAGCCGACCGGGGCGAGTTCGAATGTTACGCAGCAAGTGGTGGGTCGGAATGCGTTCGTTGCCGACAATTCGCACGTCGGCGATCAAATTCTTTGGATCGACTTCGGTGTCCGCGCTGGCTTCGCTCATATTTACAACCGGATCCTGCGGCGGCAATTCAGGTGATGTGGGCAACGGGCCAGGTGGGGGCGCTGGATCTTGAAACCGTGCCACCGCAGGGGACAACGGCTGAGCCGTCTCCGGCCAGGAGGCGCATCCCCCCAACACGGTCAGGAGCGCGACGCTCCAGCGGCGCTTCCGATTGGATTGCGACCTTTGCCGCCGGGGTTCCGCGGCGCCGCCCGGAGCGGTCCGTTCGGTCACGACCTGCCAGCTGCTGAGGTGATCACGCATGCGGATTAGCGTCAGGTGAAAACGACGATACAAGCACGACCGCCGGAGGCGGAACGAGTACGCGGCGGATTAATTACAGGAACCTCCCAGCAGTCGCAAGGTCGACTTGAAACCTATCCCATGACCCTCTCCCCCGGCTTCCCGTCCCCCCGCTTCTGTCGTCGTACCGAATTGTTTCACGGCAAATTGCGACTTCTTTGTTTTTCTTGGTGGAACGCCCCGCCGGAGACGCCGGGCTTGCATTAACTTCAGCACGTATTGAGCCGGCGCCTGCGGCTTGGCGGTCAACAAAGAAATGGGCCGGCGCCTCCGGCTTGGCGTTAAACGAAGAGTTGAGCCGGCGCCTCTGGCTTGGCGTTAAACGAAGCAATGGGCCGGCGCCTGCGGCTTGGCGTTAAACGAAGAGTTGAGCCGGCGCCTCCGGCTTGGCGGTCAACAAAGAAATGGGCCGGCGCCTGCGGCTTGGCGTTAAACGAAGAAATGGGCCCGGCATTCTGCGAAAGCTCGGGTGCTTTCGCAGACTGCGCGACGGCGGCGAAGTGGGTAGCCAGGTCGTGCGTCGTTTCCCCAAGCACACGCATTCATTTAGAATCAGTGCGATCAGTCCTGGATCTGGAGCAGGTGGGTGCGCATGCTAGTCGACTTGATACTGGGAACCGCCGGTCACATCGACCACGGCAAGACCTCGCTCATTCGAGCCTTGACCGGAAAAGACACCGATCGCTTGCCCGAAGAAAAACAGCGCGGAATCACGATCGAGCCCGGTTTTGCGCAGCTTCGCATCGGAGCGTTCAACATCGGGATCGTCGACGTTCCGGGGCACGAGCGGTTTATTCGCCAAATGCTCTCCGGGGCGACCGGGATGGACCTGGTGATGTTGGTGATCGCCGCCGACGATTCGATCAATCAGCAGACGATCGAGCATCTGGACATACTTCGCCTGTTGCATTTGCGGGCGGGGTTGGTGGTGATCACCAAGTGCGATTTGGTCCAACCGGAGTGGCTGGGTCTGGTCGAGGAGGAAATTCGTCAGTTCGTGGCGGGGACCTTCTTGGCGGAGGCGCCGATCGTGCGAACATCGGCGATCACCGGGGCGGGAATGGAGGAACTGAAGCAAGCGATCGAGCGGTTGGCGGGTAACCTGGAGAGCACGGACTGGGAGGAACGACGACAAGCCCCGTTTCGCATGGCAATCGACCGTTCATTTTCCGCGACCGGGCACGGCGCCGTGCTCACCGGTAGCGTGGCGAGCGGGTCCGCGCGAGTCGGCGACACGCTGGTCATCGAACCTGGGAGGCAGGAAGTTCGCGTACGCAGTCTGCAGAATCACGATCTGCCCGCCGAGGCCGTGTTCGCGGGGCAGCGCGCTGCGATCAACGTCCCGGGGGTCGAGCATCCATCGGTGGTCCGCGGCCAGGAAATTGCAGCCGTGGGGTATTTGCAGCCCAGCAAACTGTTGACGGTGCAGCTGCGGCAGTTGCGGTCGGCGCCGCGGCCGCTCAAGGATCGTGCTCGAGTTCGCTTTCACGCAGGGACAGCGGAGATTCTGGCCACCGTCCGGGGGCTGGACCGCGAGCATTGGGATCCCGGGGACGAGGGACTTGCCCAGTTGTTCTTGAGCGAGCCCGCTGTTTGCACCAATCAGCAGCCGTTCGTGATCCGATCCGAATCGCCAGTGCGCACGATCGGCGGGGGCATCGTGTTGGATCCAACCGCCCACAAACTGGTGCATCCGCAGGCGGCGACGCGTGGATTCTTGCAAGACCTGGCCGGTCCGGATCGCGATCGGCGACTTGCGGCCTCGGTCTATTTGCAACCGTTGGGAGCCTGGTCGCTGCAGGCCGCGCCCCGGTTGGCCTCGGTCTACGACGCCGCGGCGCGAGTGGCAAATTTGGTTGCAGCGGGGGAACTGCTCGAGATCGCCCTCTCCCCATCGATTCAGGGGATCGTGCACCCTGCAGCACTGGACGAATTGGGAGAATCGATCGAGCGGGTCATCGATCGGATGCACGAGGGCGATCCGCTCAAGCTAGGCTTTCTGCGGAGTCGCATCGAACAGCATTTTGACTACTTGCCGTCGCGGGCGTTATTCGAAGCGGCCCTGGCCCGCTGGATTCGCCAGAAGAGAATTGACCGTCGCGGCGAACTCCTGGCGGTGAGTGGTCGCGGTCCTCAACTCAGCAAGAATCAGCGCAAGCTGTTGGAGGAGTTGGTGACGAAATTGCAGACCGTCGGGTTGGAGACCCCGGAGCCCAAGCAAATGGCGACGCGGGGTGCGGACCGCGAGGCGATTCTGGCTCTGTTGCGAATCGCCGTCGACCACGGGGAACTCCACGAGGTTTCCACCGATTATTTCCTCCACCAGGAGGTCTTGGAGCGAGTCCAGGCGCAATTGCAGAATGCACTAGCCGCAAGTGGTTTTACCGTCAGTCAAATGCGCGAGTTGTTGGGGACCAGCCGCAAGTACGCGGTACCGTTGGCCGAGTATCTCGACAAGATCGGATTCACACGGCGGGAGGGGGACCTGCGTTTCATTGGCACGCCTGGCGTTGCATCGGCGGTTCGCTAGCACCTTCGGTTCCGCCCCCCCGCTCGGTGGAATTTATCAAATAAACCGGTTGTGCCGGTTAAACTTTTGGCGCCGAACGTGTCGATTTGTCTTAGGACAGCGAACCGGTGCCGGTGTTGGCACATGATCCCAACCATGGAGGAATACTCATGCGTCGGCTTTTTATCGCGACGCTGCTGGCAGTGGCAGTAGGCAGCAATGTGGGCTGTCTCTTACCCATTTACGACGCCGATCCAGCGGTTCGTGCTCGCCAACTAATCTACACGTCCGAAGACCTTCGCAATATGCGAATGGAATGGCAGCGCTTCTGGTTCTTGGACCAACCAGACCATCAAAATCCTTATCGTACACACGGCGGCATTATCTAGGAGGAAGCCTATCTGCCAGGTTGCAGAGCGCGGTGCCAGCCGCCGGCAATCGGCCGTCAGGGAATTCCGACCAGGCGACTCGATATCTGGGTCATCGAGGACTGGTCACAGGCGATGTGACGCCCATCCAAGCGAGCAGCCGCGGGTTGCTCGCTTTTTTTGTTGGCCTTGAACATAACCGTTCACCCGCCGGGGGTCTGACGCATTTTTCGGCTCGAACGGGCAATCTGCAATGCTCGCCAACTCCGAAAAATGGGTCTGCCCTCCTCACCCCCCGTCATAGTGAACGATTCTGTTTTTCGCCCGGTGAACGCTTACGCCTTGAACCTTCGCCGCCGCCCGACCATAACTACAGCCGCAGAGCGGCCGTCGCGTGCTGCTGGCCGTTGTCGTTTCGGAATGGGATCGTAGCTCGCCATGATCGTCTTGTCAGGAATCCAGCCCACCGGTCGCCCGCATTGGGGAAATTATTTCGGCGCCATACGCCAGTACATCCAACTGCAGGACGAGGAAGAAGCCTACTACTTTGTCGCCAATCTGCATGCCCTGACGACCATCCATGAACCCGAACTGCTGCGGCAATACGCGTGGGACGCCGCCTTGGATCTGCTCGCCTTGGGACTCGATCCAGCGCGGGCGAACCTCTTTATCCAGTCGGACGTCCCGGAGATTTCAGAGCTGTGCTGGATCCTGATGACCCAAGCTCCGATGGGGCTGCTGGAACGGTGCGTGGCCTACAAAGACAAGAAGGACAAAGGGATCGCCGCCGACGCAGGCCTGTTCACTTATCCGGTGTTGATGTCGGCCGATATCCTGGGCTACGACGCCAATATTGTTCCGGTCGGCCAGGACCAAGTGCAGCATATCGAAGTCTGCCGGGACTTGGCCCGTAGCTTCAACCACCGCTACGGGGAAACGCTGATCCTGCCCAACGCCAAGATCCTGGACGACTCGGCCAAGGTCCCCGGGATCGATGGCGAGAAAATGTCAAAGAGCTACAACAACACGATTGAGATCTTCGAAGAGCCGAAGTCGATGCGAAAAAAGGTGATGCGGATCGCCACCGACTCGCGCCCCATGGAGGACTCGAAAGACCCGGAGGAAGACCACCTCTACCAGCTCTTCTCGTTGTTCGTCGGGGACGCCGAACGTGAGGCAATGGCGGCGCTCTACCGGCGCGGCGGCTTCGGCTACGG
>JBGSLW010000254.1:0-2073 GCA_041740495.1 Pirellulaceae bacterium | reverse complement strand
TCGCCGGCTAGTCTATGAAGATTGATCGCGGCAAGCCGGCGCCTCCGGCTTGGCGTTAAACGAAGAATGGCTGGGCGGTACACAAAATGGCTGGGCGGTAAACAAGAAACGGCTGGGTGTTAGTGGATGTAGGGATGATCGTGACCAAAAACAATGCGACCTCCAAAATGGTGGGGCTGTCGTGACAATCCATCTTCCCGTCATGGGCTCGGAAGTTGTCGCCCTCTTGAATCTGGCTCCCGGGGCAACCGTTGTCGACGGGACATTCGGAGGTGGCGGACACACTCGGTTATTGGCCGCGGCGGTCGGTCCGGAAGGGCGAGTGATTGCCGTTGACCGCGATCCGGCAGCGATTGAGCGGGGCCGAGCCATGGGACTGCCCGAACACGTCTGCGTGCAGCATGCCAGCTACGCCGATCTTCCGGACGAATTGGCTGGTTGGGGGGTGGGTTTGGTCGATGGCATTGTGTTGGATTTAGGTCTTTCAAGCGATCAGCTGGCCGACTATGATCGCGGCTTCAGTTTTCAGGCCACGGGTGAACTCGATATGCGTTTCGACCCGCGGCAGGGAGAACCGGCCTGGCGGCTGTTGGAGCGGCTGAACCAGGAACAGCTAGCGAACTTGATTTATCGCTACGGTGAGGAAGGCCGCAGCCGGGTGATTGCGCGGCGGATCGTCGAACGACGCCGATCGCAACCGATCCGGACGGCAGAGGAACTGGCCAGTTTGGTGCGAGGATGCGTTCCACGGTCACGCCAGCAACGAATCGATCCAGCGACACGTACGTTTCAGGCGTTGCGGATCGCCGTCAACCAGGAGCTGCAAATCTTGGAAGAGGCGTTGCAGCGGCTGCCGGCCATTTTGCGTATCGGGGGGCGGATTGCCGTCATCAGTTTTCACTCGCTGGAAGACCGGCTGGTGAAACACGGTTTTCGCGAGCATCCGTTGTTGGACGTGGTGACCCGCAAGCCGTTGCGGCCCTCGGTCGAAGAGATGGACCAGAATCCTCGCGCCCGAAGTGCTCGTCTCCGCGTCGCCGAACGGCGAGTCGACGAACCGCGAGTTGGCGAGCCGCGAGGTGGCGAGCCGACTTAGGGTCGACGGCATTACGTTCCGGCCCCCTCCCTCTGGCGTCTCCGGCGCAACGAGCAAGCGGGTTATCAGTTTGGCTCTGTGCGAGGGCAGGATCGGATTCAGAGTGGCACGACGCTCCGCGTCGAAAATCCTCCCTGCAGAGATCGCAAGACCATCGGGTAGACATCGAAAATTCCCTGGCCAACGCAATAGGTCAGCGACGCGGAGCGTCGCACCACTCTGTGTAACAACAAGCACGGGCACTGTCGCAAGGATGCGGACGTGAACAACGAAGTAAAGCGACCACAAACCGAGTTGGATGCACAGTATCGGCGGGAAGCCCGAATCGGCGGCGCCGTGATCGTCGTCGCGTTGCTCGGGTTCGTTGCCGTGGCGTTTCTGCGAATCAGCGGGCGCCTGGATCCCGACCATTGGGTGGGAAAAATCCCACCGCCAGCCCCCAACTTCGAGCAAATGGGGAGTCCACCTGCGCTGGTGGATCGCGGCGATGCCAGGGACGCTGCGGACCAACTTTCCAGCAATACGGCGTCGGCCAAATCCCTGCCACCAAACCCGTCGGGCTCTGCACCCCATCCGCTCCCTGGCAATTCGTTCCCCGGCAGGGTCGAAGGCGGTCAGGGGATCGCCGCCCATTTGGAACCGCAAGTCGGAAAGTCCGCTCCGCCTTCGCGTTCGTTCCCGTCGGCTCCATCGGGCGGCGGGCAGCTGGCCTTATCCGGCTCCACCGACTCGAACGCATCGCAGGCTCCGCCCAGGCAGGCCGTCCCCCCGTTCGATCGGCTGACTCTGCTACGAGGTCAGGAACCGGCGAACCAACCCCAGGGCAATCGGCCAGTGCTACCCGCCCATACGAGCCCACCACCGACTCGATCGTTCGAGTTTCCCCAACCACTGCTGGCGACCGGGTCCACGCCGGCGAACGGCACGCGCACGATGCTGCCGCCGGCGCCGCATCTCGGTCTCCCGCGCCAGTCGAC
>JBGSLW010000253.1:0-20418 GCA_041740495.1 Pirellulaceae bacterium | reverse complement strand
GTAAACCGCAGGCTAGCGCCAGGCGGCTGAACTCAAGGGGACGCGGAACTGTGTTTCGGGACAAAGCCTAGTACGGCCGGGCGGTGGCCAATTGAATCGTGGCGGCACTCAGCGGCAGTCTTCCGTCGGGGCGATTGACCTCCAGAATCAAGGCCAGCCGCCGGTTGGGTTCGTCGGCCTCCAGAACCGGGGCGTGGTCCAAGCGGAGCAGTCCGATGACTTGTCCTGATCGCCGGGCTGTGTACAGCCCCGCGGCGGTCGTCGTGTGGCCTTCGAATCCGAATTGACTCGTCAGAATCTGAACCAGCGGTCCGGCATCTCCCGTGACTCCCGCCAGTTGGATCCGCTGCAAGCGACGCTCGGAATCGAAAAAGTAAGTCAGCGACCCGCAGACATCCCAGGGATTGATTCCAGTAACCAAAGCGACCCGCAAACCTGTCAGTCCGTCGGATCCCGGTGCGGTCGAAACCCGCTGCCAACGTCCCACGACCCAATTCGGGTCGACGTCGAATCGCAAGATTTCCCCCAGGTTTTGGACGGGAAGGTACAACAACTCCGGTTGTTCCGGCGGCGCCAGTGGGTCGATTTCGCTTGTCTCCAAACCGGCCTCCAGCGCCGACTTGGTGAAAGTCGCGAACTCTGTCGAGGAAATCACGGGCACGCCGATCGCAGTGGCGATCGCCGCGGGCACCAACATTCGCCGAGTGAACATGGCCAGAAGACCTCAAATGAACTGCATGTCGATCGGGCTTCGATCGACGTCTCTCTCTCCATCGGACGATTTCTCTAAGCTATATTGCTCCGTTTCCGCGCTCGCGCGCATACCGTATAGCTCACCCAATCGATACGGTCTGGATGTCAGTTCGCTGGCAGCGTCTCCATGGAATTATCCCTCGCGTTATTGGAATGGATGATGGCCGAGTCTGGCGAGGCGTGGCTGGAGCGAGCCCGCGAGGTGCTGGACGCTGGGGCGACCACCTTACAGACGTTGACGATGCTCCGTCGAGACCTGGATGCTCCGCAGGCGACCGCGGCGGTCGACCAAGTCTTGTTGCGAAGAGCGGCCGCCGAAAAGTTCTCGCGCGCTTCGGCAATGTGGTTCACCCGCCGAGGACTGGAGCAGGCCTCCAGCGAATCGGTCGCTCGCTATAAAGCCAGCCGGTTTCCCGCAGGGGAGCTGGTTGCCGACCTTTGCTGTGGAATCGGCGGCGATGCGATAGGGCTCGCCCAGCGAGGACTGTGCCAGGTCGTCGACCGCGACCCGTTGCTGGTCCGGATCGCCGCTGCGAATTGCGGCGCCTATGCGGCGACCAACGTGGTGGGGGATGCCAGCGACGTCACACGACTCGATCCCAGACAGACGCCGTGGGTCCATCTCGATCCAGACCGCCGCAAGGCGGGACGACGCACCATACAATTGGAGTTTTTCGACCCGGGCCTGCCAGAGCTTGAGCGATGGTCGCAGGGCACGCGCGGTTTGGCGGTCAAAATCGCCCCTGCGTCGGCCATCCCGGCATCGTGGGAGGCGCGTTGCGAGCGCCAATGGATTGGCCATCGCCGCGAGTGCAAACAGCAAGTCTTGTGGTGGGGCGAACTCGCGCGACACCCCGCAGAACGAGTCGCGATGGTCATCGGCGAGAACGACTGCGTCGACGAGTTTCGGGGCCGCGGTTCCCTAACGTCGCATGCGCGGACGACAAAGCCAGGGCGGTTCATTGTCGAACCGCACCCAACCGTCCGCGCGGCCGACTTGTGCCAGCATTTGGCCACGGCGTATGCCCTGGAACGCCTAGATCACTCGCGGCGATTCTATTCCGCGGAACATCCGATCCCCACCGGACTGGTCGGCAACTATGAATCGATCGCGGAATTGCCGCCGAGGCCCAAAGAAGTCTCGGCGATGCTGAAAAAAATCGACGCCGCGAAACCGCAGATCAAGGCGCCCGGCGCCCCCGCCGCGCTAGTACAGCCGCTGCTGTCGATACCCGCGGGCGGCACCCGGAATTTCGTCCTTATTCTTACGGAGATCAACGACCGCTGGCGTTGCCTGCTCACCCAACCTGTGTCGGACGGTTGGAAACGTTTACGGGGCGAACAACCGAATAGTTCACTTTGAGGGGGTTAGACCCATTTTCGGAGTTGGCGTCCATTGCAGATCGCCCTTCAAACCGAAAAATGCGTCAGACCCCCGGCGCGTGTACGGTTACCGGACGGGTGACTATTCGCCCCCTTCGGACTTGCCGCCGTCGTCTGACTTCTTCGAATCGTCTGACTTCTTCGAATCGTCGGCCTTTTCCGAATCCTTGGCGTTGGTGTCCTTGGCATTTGTATCATTGCGTCCGCCGGGGACGGGCGGAACCGGCGGCGCCGAATCGCGGGCATTCGGATCGGAGTAGTTGACGATTCCCGAATCGACTTTGATCGGTGCGTTGGCCTCGGCCGAATCCGGCGGCACATCGCGCTTGTCGATCATCACAAATTGGTCTTTGATCTTCTTGTAGCGGACGAAAACGTCGTAGGTTTGGAATAAAGTCGGGCGGATCACTGAGTACTTTACCCACTTGCTCCCTTCACCCTCGCTATAGACGGAGCCTTGTGTATTGAACAGCTTGCTGATCCGATCTTCTGTGTAGTCTTCACCCGAGTCCGACATCTCGGACAAGTCATCCATCATGCGGACTTGAGTCTTCTTGGCCACGAACCGGTCGTAACCGAAGGCGCCCGCCACCACCAACAACAGGACAAACAGTACCGTCTTACGAGTTGAAGCATTCATAATTTATTCCACTCCCGCGAATATGATCCATTATGGTATCGTCGGCCGCTTGTTTTTCAAATCCCCGAAATCTCCGATGCCTCGGAACTGTCGGAAATAAATGGTCCTGCAACCGACCTACCGTCAGTCGTTCGCTCCCCCTGCCCGTCAGGCCCGCTGGTCGCGCGGGATAAATCGCCGCTCGTTCGAGCCGGTATAAATCTGCCGGGGCCGGCAAATTTTGGGGGAACTGGCTTCATGCATCTCTTTCCAATGTGCGATCCAGCCCGGCAAACGCCCCATTGCGAACAAGACCGTGAACATCTGCACCGGAATCCCCAACGCCCGGTAGATCACCCCCGAGTAAAAATCGACGTTGGGATACAGTTTCCGCTCGATGAAATACTCGTCGTTGAGCGCAACCTGTTCCAGCTTTTTGGCGATCTCGAACAGCGGATCGGCGATTTTCATCTTGCTGAGAAGGCGATCACAGGCGGCTTGGATAATCGTTGCCCGCGGGTCAAAGTTCTTGTACACCCGGTGCCCGAATCCCATCAGACGGAAGTTGTCCGTCTTATCCTTTGCCTTGACCACGTACTTGGCGACGTTCCCTCCATCTTCCCGTATTTGCTCCAGCATCTTGACCACGGCCTCGTTGGCTCCGCCGTGCAAAGGTCCCCACAGGGCACAAATCCCGGCGGCGATCGACGCAAACAAGTTCGCTTGCGACGAGCCGACCATCCGCACCGTCGACGTGCTGCAGTTTTGTTCGTGGTCGGCGTGCACGATCAACAGCATATTCAACGCATTGACGGCGTCGGGGTCGAGTTCGTAGTCCTCGCAAGGGACCGCGAACATCATCTGCAGGAAATTCTCACAGTACGTCAGGCGGTTGTTCGGGTAAATGAACGGCTGTCCGATCGATTTCTTGTGACTGTATGCCGCGATCGTCGGCAACTTGGCCATCAAGCGATGGATCGAGATCTCCACATGTCGCGGGTCATTCGGATCGAGGGCATCCTGATAGAACGTCGACATCGCGCTGACGACCGAGGAGAGAGTCGCCATCGGGTGCGCATCGCGGGGGAAGCCGTTGTAGAAGGAGCGGACGTCCTCATGCAGCATGGTGTGCCGCCGAATCGACTCGCGAAACGCCTCGAGCTGCTCATGATTCGGCAGCTCGCCGTAGATCAACAAGTAGGAAACCTCAACGAAATCGCACCTTTCCGCCAAGATCTCGATCGGGTAGCCGCGGTATCGCAGGATCCCACGTTCCCCATCCAAAAAGGTCACCGCGCTCCGGGTCGATCCGGTGTTCATGTAGCCGTCGTCGAGCGTAATCAGACCGGATTCGGCGCGCAATCGCACGATGTCGATCGCCCGTTCCCCCTCGGTCCCTTCGACCATCGGCAGTTCGTATTCTTTCCCGTCCACCGAGAGCTTGGCCAGCCCCGACGTTTGTTTGTGGTCCACGGTCAATGTCACGAAAAAATCCTTGTTGCCCGCGACCCACAGCTGCCCGCGGATCGCCAATCGAATGGGCCGCCGGCGGCGGCCATCACTCCCGTTAGTCTACCCGCCCGGCCCGCCTGGGGAAACCGACCCGCCCCCCGCGCGGGCCCGCTCAAGTCTTCATCAGCCGCTTGTACCGGAATCGATGCGGCTCGGCGGCCAACCCCAGACGCTGCTGCCGCTGTTCCTCGTACGTCTGGAAATTGCCTTCGCACCAATGGCAATACGCTTCCCCCTCGAACGCCAGGATGTGCGTGGCGATCCGATCCAGAAACCAACGATCGTGGCTGGTCACCACCACGCAGCCCGCGTAATTCAGAATCGCGTCCTCCAGCGCTCGGAGCGTGTCGACATCCAAATCGTTCGTCGGCTCGTCCAGCAACAAGACGTTGGAGCCCGTCCGCAACAGCTTGGCAAGATGCACGCGATTCCGTTCCCCGCCGGACAGAACGCCCACCTTCTTTTCTTGATCCGTACCGCGAAAATTGAATTTGGATACGTACGCGCGAGCGTTGATCTTGCGGGCGCCCATCTCCAGGGTATCGTGTCCACCGGAGATTTCCTGGAACACGGTCTTCTCGGGATCCAACGCATCGCGCGACTGATCGACGTACCCCAATTCCACGGTCTCGCCGATACGGATCGATCCCCGATCGGGCTCTTCCTGGCGGGTCAACATGCGAAACAGCGTCGTCTTGCCGGCGCCGTTGGGACCGATCACGCCGACGATCCCGCCCGGCGGCAGGCGAAAGCTCATGTCCTCCATCAACAACCGATCGCCGTACCCCTTCCAGACATGCTGTGCATCGATCACCAGATCGCCCAAGGGTTTGCCGCTGGGTATTTGCAACTCCAGTTCGTCGATTCGCTCGGCGCTCGTCTCCGCGGCCAGTTTCTCGTAGGCGCTGATCCGAGCCTTGCTCTTGGCTTGCCGAGCCCGCGGCGCCATCCGAATCCACTCGAGCTCTCGTTGCAACGTCTTCTGGCGAGCCTCGGCCTGCTTTTCTTCTTTTGCCAGCCGCTGTTGTTTCTGCTCCAGCCAGGCCGTGTAATTCCCCTCGAAGGGAAACCCCTGGCCGCGATCGAGTTCCAAAATCCATCCGGCCACGTTGTCCAGAAAATAGCGGTCGTGAGTCACCGCCACCACCGTGCCCTGGTAATCGGCCAAATGCCGTTCCAGCCACAACACCGACTCCGCATCCAAATGGTTGGTCGGCTCATCCAACAACAGCAAGTCGGGCTTCTCCAATAGCAACTTGCAGAGTGCCACGCGCCGACGCTCCCCCCCCGACAACCTGGTGACGTCGGCGTCTCCCGGAGGAAGATTCATCACGTCCATCGCGATTTCGATTTCGCGATCCAGCTCCCACGTGTTGCTGGCGTCGATCCGATCCTGGACCCGGGCCATTTCGTCGTAGACCTTTTGTGCCGCCTTTTCGTCGAGTACCTCGCCGCATTTGGCGCTGAGATCGTAGTAACGCTGCAGCAATTGCCGCCGGTCGGCGACCGCCTCTTCGACATTGCCCCAAACGTCTTTTTCTGGGTTCAACGTCGGCTCCTGAGACAGGTAGCCTCGCGTGAAACCGTCGGTCAGCCGCGCTTCGCCATCAAAGTCGGAATCAATCCCGGCCATGATCCGCAACAGAGTACTCTTTCCGGCCCCGTTGCGGCCCAAAACGCCGATCTTGGCGCCCGGATAAAACGCCAGCCAGATATTGTCCAGGACCTTCTTGGGACCGTGCTTTTTCGACAGATTCGCGATCGTGAAGATATACTGTTTGCTCATGGCCCTGTTTATACTCCCTGCACCCCAACTGGTCGAGGCTCTTGGTAGAATCACGTCTTGATCGAATCGTCGTTTGGCATTGAATCCGTCCACAGCGCCCCTCTCGAGAAGACCCCATGAACCCTTCCCACGACACGGCTTCCCGCCCAGCCTCGCGCCGCCAGTTTCTTGCTCAATCGGTCGGAGCCGCCACAGCGGCCCTGGCGGTTCCCGACTTTGTACGCGCTTCGGCCCTGGGATTGGGCGAGCATGTCGCGCCCAGTGATCGGATCGTCATGGCGTCGATCGGCTCCGGCGGCAAAGGCCGCCATAATACCGGCGAGTTTCTCAAGTTCCCCGATGTGCAGTTCGTCGCGGTGTGCGACGTCGACACCGGGCACGCGGCCGAAGATAAAAAACAAGTCGACGAACACTACCAGAACAGCGATTGCCGAGTGTACGGCGATCTACGCGAACTGTTGCAACGGGAGAAGTTGAACGCCGTCCACGTTTCGACCCCCGACCACTGGCACGCGCTGGGTTCGATCGCAGCGCTCCAGGCCGGCTGCGATGTGTATTGCGAAAAACCCCTGGCCAACAGCGTGGGGGAGTCGATCGCCATTCGCGATGCTGCCCAACGGCTCAACCGGATCGTGCAGACCGGCAGCCACGAGCGTTCCAACGAGAAAGTCCGCTTCGCCGCCGAGATTGCGCGCAGCGGCCGATTGGGCAAAATCACCAGCATCGACATCAACATGCCGTGCCGCGACGAATGGCACCATAAACAAGTTCTGGAATTTCAGGGGATCCCAGAGCCAATGCCCGTGCCCCAGGCGCTCAATTGGGACCTCTGGCTGGGACATACCCCACTGGTCCCCTACCACGAACGACGCGCCCATTTCTGGTGGCGATTTATCTGGGCGTACGGCGGCGGCGAAATGTCCGATCGCGGGGCGCATATCTTGGACATCGCACAACTGGCGTTGGGCCAGGATGATTCCGGGCCGGTACGGTTCGAAGCCAAGGGGACTCGCCATCCCGAGAACTTGTACGACGTTTTCATGGATTACCAATTTGAGTGCACGTATGCCAATGGGGTCCGACTGATTGGCGCGAACAAGGAACCGCGCGGTTTGCGGATCAACGGCAGCGACGGATGGCTGTTCGTACACGTTCACGGAGGCGAACTGGAAGCCTCCGATCCCGCGCTCCTGACCGCGAAGGACTTGGGTGTCGACTTAGGCCGCAGCCCAGGTCACCATCGCAACTTCATCGACTGCGTCCAGTCGCGGCAGCAACCCTACGCCCATGCCGGGATCGGTTGCCGAACGGCGACACTCTGCCATTTGAACAACATCGCGATGCTGGTTGGTCGGCCGCTCACCTGGGATCCGCAATCCGAGAAGATCGTCGATGACGCCGAAGCCAGTAAACTGCTGCTTCCCACCATGCGTCAGCCCTGGCACCTGTAACCCAGAGTGACTCGACGCTCCGCGTCGTGACTCTTCAAGTCGTAATTCACCGTCGCACGACTCTCCGAGTCGTGACTCCATGCACGATCTCCCCAACCCCAACGACGTCGCGATCGTCGTCAGCGGCTTAGCCACGATCGACATTCTCACTTACCCCGCACCGCTTACCGAACCGATCGGCGCCGGCGTGTTGCGGACCGTCGAGCGGATCGACGTGGCCACGGGCGGCTGCGTTTCGAATGTGGCCTCGGCGTTGGCTCGGCTGGGCATGCCGGTCGCCGCTCTGACCACGATCGGCGACGATATCTGGGGTGAGCTGTGGCAACAGCGACTCGAGTCCGCCGGGGTCGACTGCGGCAGCGTGCTACGCCAGCCGGGCGGCACGACTTCGGTGTCCAATGTCCTGGTCGACCGCGATTCGGCGCGGAGCTTTTTGTTTGCCCCGGGAGCGTCGACGGATTTCGATTTGCCCCATTACGTGAAATCGTTGCGGAATTACAAGCAGGCCCGATGGTTGCTGTTCGGTTATTTTTCCCTATTTCCGAACTGCGATCGGAAGCTCCCCGAATGGTTCGAGGGGGCGAAAAAGGCAGGCTTGAAAACCGCCCTGGATACGGCCGGCCATGGAGGTGATATGGAACCGCTGATCCCGATCCTTCCGTGGCTCGATCTTTATCTTCCCAGCTATTCCGAAGCCAAACAGCAAACGGGGCTGCTCGAGCCCTCCGGAATGCTCGACCGATTTCGCGAAAACGGCGCGCGCGGGATTTTGGGAATCAAATTGGGAGAACGCGGCGCCCTCTTGAGCGATGCAGACGGCAAGACGATCCACGTTCGGGCACTCCGCCCTCCAACGGCGATCATCGACACGACGGGGGCAGGCGACGCCTTCTTCGCCGGGTTGCTGGCCGGTTTGACGCGTGGCATGCCATTGGCCGAAGCCGGACAATTCGCGGCCGCCGCCGCAGCCTGGAGCCTTACCGCACTGGGAGCTACCGCCGGACTCCAGGATTGGGATACCACCTGGAAACTCGCATTCGCCAATCCGTCCTAGATCGGCAGCGGCCGAACGATGGCTTGGAAGTCCCGATGATTGCGAACCAAATCGAAATCGGGCTCAGCAGCGACGCGCTCCCGATAGTCCGGTTCCAGATCGATCGCCAATCCCAAATGGTAAGCGGCGGAATCCGCTTTGTTCACCAACGCCCAATAGCACGCGAGATTGTAGTGCACCATGGCGATTTCGCCGCCAATCTCCAGAGCGGCCTCGAGCGTTTCAATCGCCATGCCGATTTTGCCCACACGCTTGTAACACCAGCCTAACGCCAGGTAGGCGCCAATATTGTCCGAGTTCAACTCCAAGGACTTGCGAAGCGACTCAATCGCGTCGGCATACTGTTCGGCAATCCGATGGGCCTGACCCCGCAAATACCACGCTACAGAGGGTACCGTCTCCGAACGGTCCATTCGATCCAAGGAATCGATCGCTCGACTCGCCAAAACCGCTCGATAGGGCTTTTCCAGCGGCCAACAATCGTCCATCGCCATCGCCAAGTCGAGGTACCCCTCGGCTTCGCGGAGCAATTTCTTGCGAATTGTACGAGTTTTGGCGTTCATCGGTTCGGCAAACCCAACTGGTCCACTCTCATTATTCAATTTTACTTTGACCAGAACAGGGGACCAGAAAAACTGAAATCAAAGTGTGTGATTTGCGGCTTCAGGGCCGGATTTGCACATTCCGTGGACTTGAGCAGGCATCCCAATGGACATTCTGGAGCCACCTCTACATTTCCGACGGCGCGCGGACCCCCCATTCGGACCGTTCTACGCACTGAAAACGGGGTCTTGCCGATCTAGGCTTTGTCCCAAAACATCAGACGCATGGCGCTCGTGAGCCACCTGGCGCTCGTGCCGCGGTTTCTTTGCGCATCCAAAACCGGAAACCGCAGGCAAGCGCTACGCGGCTGATCTCAATGGAACGCGAAACTGCGTTTTGGGACAAAGCCTACTTTTGGTCGCGCAAATTCCCGGCCGTCCGTGGCGTTTGGGCAACGCGTTTTGCCAACGTGTTGCCACAATACCACGTGATGCCAGAGTTCACCAAGGGCTGCAATATTGCGTAACTCTTGGCGCGTTAACGACTTGCGCCAAAACCTGATCCAACCGCACCCGCGCGGAACACGGACTGCACTGGTCCGTGGAATCGCAATCTCTGGGTGGATCGAATGGGTTGGTTCAATCGCGTCTTGGCATTTTCGTTCTTACTGCTGGTTGTCGCGGCGGTAGCTCTGATCGGGGAGGGGGACCCGGTTTCGCCAGCCGGCGGCGCAGACCAAGCGGCATTCCGCTACACCGACGAGGGATGGATTCCCGTGTCGGAGCTAGTCGCGGCGCCGCACGCCGTCCCCGAATCAATCGCGGAACGAATCCCCCCGATGACGATCGCGACACTGCAACTGCTGGCCAGCCTCCTGGCGCTCTTGATGTACGACCGCCCCCGCCCCCGCCCTGACGGGAACCGTTGAGACGGTGGTACTTCCTTGGGAACGCATCAAGCGCGTTGTTTCAGCAGGTCACGGATTTCCATCAGTAGCTGCTGGTCTTTGGTCAGCGCGACTGCGGGCTCTTGTTTCTTTTCCCGCATGACCCATCCCAGGAACTTCTTGAGAAAGACGAACAGAGCCAACGCCACGATCACGAAATTGATGACTTCGCCCAGGAACAGGCCATAAGGGATCTCGCTGCCGTTCACGGTAAATGTCCAACCGAGGTACCCTTTTTCACCCGGCAAGAGGGATCCGATCAGCGGCATCACGATGTGTTTGACCAGCGAGTCGACAATTTTCCCGAACGCCGCCCCGATGATCACTCCGACGGCCAAATCGATCACGTTCCCCTTGAACGCAAACGCCTTGAATTCATCGAACAGCGACAAGGCGGATTTCTTGGCGGCGGCGGTGGTGTTTTTGAGTTCATTGGACATGCGATGCAATCCTTGGGGTGTTTGCTGGAACGAAAATCGAACCGATTCACTTCGGCTGGACGACCGCGCCGGTGTGGTCTGTCACAAATCTACGCGCACCGCCTCGCTCTCACAATGACGCCTTCAGCGGAGATTTTCCTGAATGCTAGATGATCGGCTCGTATCGATGTGGAGCGTGCCCCAAAGTAGCGGGCCGAACCGGCAGTCGCTAGAATGCACGCTGTCGCTATCAAGAGAAACCGATCACGCGGCGGGGGTCTGACGCATTTTTCCGCTAGAAAGGGCAATCTGCAATGGACGCCAGCTCCGAAAAATGGGTCTGATCCCTTCAAAGTGAAACATTCTGTTGTTCGCCCCGTGAACGCTGGCCTATCAAGATGTCAAACTCAAGTTGTGGAACGAGTAAATCGATGAATCGCCACCGTCGCCAAAGCACATTGGCCGTCCCGACTCGAGGCTGGATGAGCCGCAACTGGCCGATCGTGATCTTGGTCGTCGGCGTTGTAGGTTTGCTGGTGTATTTGGCCAATCGCCCTGGGAACCGGTCGACCGCCCAGCGAGAATTCTCAACGGACGTCCAAGCGAAGGCGCCCGTCGCAGAACGAACTTCGACCCGTCCGCCAGAGGCGCCAACGTCCAATCAAGATTTCGGGCCAACGGTCGCCAATACTGCTGCGGCGCCGGGCGATGCTCCTGCAGGTATGGTCTGGATCCCGGGTGGTGAATTCTCCATGGGCTGTCGCGATCCCCGGAATCTCCCGGCCGGCGGTCCCGATGCCATGCCCGATGCACGCCCCATCCATCGCGTGTACGTCGACGGATTCTGGATGGACGAAACCGAAGTCACCAACGAACAGTTTGCAAAGTTCGTCGACGCCACCGGGTATCGAACCGTGGCGGAAATTCCGCCGCGGCAAGAGGATTATCCCCAGGCGCCGCCGGAAAACCTCGTAGCCGGTTCGGTCATCTTCACGCCGCCCGATCATCCCGTTCGCCTAGACAACCATTACGAATGGTGGGACTATATCCACGGCGCCAACTGGCGGCATCCCTTGGGGCCGGACAGCGATCTCGAAGGAAAAGAGCATTACCCTGTCGTCCACATCGCGTATGACGATGCCGTCGCCTATTGCCGCTGGGCGGGAAAGCGACTGCCGACCGAAGCGGAATGGGAATTTGCAGCGCGCGGGGGGCTTGCCGGCGAAGTCTACATCTGGGGAGACGAATTCAACCCGGAGGGCAAATGGATGGCGAATACCTTTCAAGGCAAGTTCCCGCGACAAGACCTGGCCACCGACGGATTCGCGGGGATCGCGCCAACCCGTCAGTTTGCTCCCAATCCATATGGCCTATACGACATGGCGGGCAATGTCTGGGAGTGGTGCGGCGATTGGTATCGGCACGACTATTACGCGGCGCTCACTGCGACGGGTCGTGTCGCCCGAAATCCGCAAGGGCCGGATTCCCCGTTTGACCCCGTTGAGCCCAGGGAAAAAAAACGAGTCCACCGGGGGGGATCGTTCCTCTGCACCGACCAATACTGCACGCGGTATATGGTGGGGACTCGCGGCAAGGGGGAAATCACTTCGGCCTCCAACCATTTGGGATTTCGCTGCGTAAAAGAACCCTAAGTGCTGCGGCGTTTACCCCCGGATTCTCGCCGCGCTCAGCTCAAAAACTGAATTGAATTTGGGTTCGCGCCATGAACCCTTGGTCGCCCGGGCGGATATCAAGTTGCGGCGAGTCGATGGGGGCGCTGTTCAACCAGGTTCCGTCGATCGTGAATTTGGCTTGGTTGTGCCGCAGGTACCAACACAATCCGAACGCGACTTCGTCTGAACTCTGCTGGAGCGCTCCAAGTGTTCCCGAATTCCCCACAACCCTCGACCAGCGGGCCAACAACTCGAGTTTCTGCGGCACGACGAAATAGCCGGACTGCAGCCAGAACCCATGATCAAACAAGTCCGTTTGGCGAATCCCCACGAAATTGCTGATATTGCGAAAATAGTACTCCGCCGCAAAGGACAAACCCCGGTATTTTATCGAACCGTCCACCGCATACAAACAGACCAAATATTCTTCTGCCTCCAGAGGAAGCAACGTCGAGAGCAATTGCCCGGAATCAACCACGCGGATCGTGTCGTACTCCGATGTCCCTTCCTCATTGATGCGCGAGCAAGCAAACGCCAGGCCGACCCGCGTCGCAGGTTCCAGATGGAATTCGTAGTCGGCCAAATCACTCTCGCCCCAATCGCCCGTGGGATAGAACATGAGTCGACCGGAGTAGGCGAAGTTATTGTCCAATGCGCCCGCGCTGCCGGTTTCAGCGCCCCCAGTCACCAGGCCATTGAAGATCGCGGTTTCCCAACTCAGCGGGCGCCCCACAAGTTGCCGCTCGCCGTACAAACCGATCGCCAAGCTGCGGTTGACGTCGAAAAATGTGCTGGCCACAGAATTGTCCGTAAATTGAAATTCGCGCCCGGAGAAATATCGGGCCAAAGTGGATGGGACCCGGTATTTTCCGGTCTTTAAGACAAGAAATTTGTGTTCGGCGCCCCACCAATGATGCCCCAAGTCAAAACTGAGAAAATAATCGAGCAACCGAACGTCGTCGCCGGAAGTACTTCTCCCGTCAAGCTGGACGAAGTACGAAAAATCCGGCGTGAACGCATGCCCCGAAAAAACCAGCCGTGCCCGTTTCAATTGCAATTGATTCAAGTCGTTGTTGGGTCCAGTGGAGTGAAAATTGGTTATCCGAAGCTGCCCCCACCCGCTGATCTTGAGCCGATACGACAGGGATTCGCCGTCCGGACCCGGCACATCGTCCGCAGCCAGCACGAATCCATCGTCGTAAAAGGCCCGTGCGCCGTTTTCCTCCGCCGGTACCTCCGCCGGAGCGGTCACTTGGAGCGAATCGCTCGCCATGACGCTTGGCGCGAGCCCGCTCTCCGAAACGGATTGGGCGATTCCAAATTCCGCTCCCAGCACACACATCACCCCAACCCAAACTCGTAGACACACCACCAGACACGGCGCGATGCTACGACGAGTCCGAGGATGTGCTTGCGATTCCATGCTACTTCGCCGCCCAATTCGTTCAACGGAATCGCGGGAACTTGGCGTCCGTTTACCTTCCTAATCGGCAAAGTTCGCCCAGTCCCTACAACTAATGAAGCCTCCCTCGGTGGGGTTTTGTAGAGGCATGGTTGCTAGCAGGGGCCGCAAGTTGCAACAGCAATGTCAGTCCGATTTGCGGTATTCGGCCGTGCGGCCGATATGGAGAAAAACGGACGCGTGAGAAACAACCAATGAACCGCGAATATCTGCTTTTCGTGATTGCAGTCCTTGGACTGGTGCTGGCATGTCAGGTGACGCCGGGCTTGGCGCAAATCCCTGGAAACGACGGACGCCCCCCCCGAGCTACGGACCAGGAATTGCCAGAGCAGCCGGAGTTCGAGGAACCCGAGGAAGAAGCCGAAGAAATCGAGACCGACAGAGACTCGTTCACTCCCGCCACCACGATCGTTCGTCCAGGTCGTTTGCTGATGGAAGCAGCCTATTCGTTCATCGACAACCGCAACGTCAAGGAAACGCACAGTTATCCGGAATTGTTGTTTCGCTACGGGCTGAACGAGGTCGTCGAGTTGCGGCTGGGTTGGAATTCGGAGATCGGCGGAGCGGGGAGCCCGGTTTCCGGTAACACCCCCAGCGGTTTGGATGTCGCCAGCGGCGAGCTCGAAGAGGAAGCACGACTGCTGTACGGAACCAAACTTTACTTGACCGGCCAAACCGGATGGACGCCCACAAGTTCTTTCATCCTTCAGGGCTTCACGCCGACCTACGGGGAATCCAACCACACCGACGTCTCCGCGACGTATGTGTTCGGCTGGACGCTCCCCTCCGAAGCGCAGTTGGACTTTGCCGCTCGGTACGGCACGGGCCGGCTGGAGGAAGACGAATTCAACACCTGGGAACCCTCTGCGGTCTACAAATTTCCGCTGAGCGAGCGGGCGAAGGCACATGTCGAATACTTCGGAGTCTTCACCGAAGGGCGCGAAGAAGAAACGACTCTGCACTTCTTTAGCCCGGGCGCCCACTACCTGATCACCCCGGACTTGGAGATCGGCCTGCGAGTCGGTTGGGGGCTGAACGAGCAATCCCCCAACTTTTTCGCCAACGCCGGATTCGGCTGGCTGTTTTGAGTCTGCAAACGACTCAGGATTCAGCGGCAGCGCGAGAGCCCGAGGCGATTTTCCGCCCTCGCAGCCCGTTGAAGTACAAGCACGCAGCGCGAGCAAGTCTGTCCCAGGAACGTACGCGCCCCGGAGCGTATGTGTATCCCGGAGCGTATCCCCACAGCCTATGTCCCCCGAGCTTACGTCCCCAGATCCCTCCTCTTGTCTTGCGGCCGGATCGGTAAAGCCCGTCGAGCCCTGGTACGCCCTGTCACAGCGTTGAAAGGAGGCCTATGGAAAGGCGTTCACCACGAAGGACACGAAGTGCACGAAGCTGGAATTCGACGCGCTTTCGAATCCCGTGATCGCCTCATTCGTCTCGCAGCGCTTCGATGATCGACGCATCCATCCAGTAAATCTCCGCGTCGGTTGTCGTGGGCCAGGTCGCACCGTATCGCCGCGAGAAGGAAAACCAGCGGCCGTCGGGCGAGACCATCGGGCAAAACTCGAGCGTTTCCGAGTTGATCGCTGGGCCCATGTTTTTGGGCTCGGTCCAACCGCCGTCCATAGTTCGAAACGCCACAAACAAATCGCTCGAGCCAAAGCCCGGACGAGCGTTCGACGAGAATACCAAGTAATTCTCGTCCGGCGCCACATACGTATCTCCTTTTACATGCTGCGTGTCGATTGGCGGACCGACCGGCACTGCCTGAGCGAAGCTGCCATCGGCCTTCCGCTGCGCACGGTACAGGTTCCGCGGTCCCAGGTCACTCGGCCGGTCGCTAACAAAATAAAGTGAGCCGTCGGCGACCACCGTCGGATAGGACTCGGCGTGCTCCGTGTTCACCTCAGGGCCCAGTTTTCGCGGCCGGGACCATCCCGACTCTTGGCGGTCGGATACCCAGATGTCACTCTGCATTGACTCGCCGTCCGGAGTGATCCCCAAAAAATAGAGCGATTTTTCGTCCGGCGACAGCGCCATATCAACGGCTCGGCCGCGGTCCCCATCGGGATTCAGATCCAATCGCTGGGGGACCGACCACGTTTTCCCCTCAAATCGCGAGGTGTAGATGGAAAACACTTGATCTTCGCTGCGGGCAAAAAACAGCTCGGTGTAGTCCCGGTTGAACACGAGGTTGATTTCGATCCCGTCCGTGTTGACAACGCCGGGCGCGAACAACTGTGGCGTTTTTCCAGGCCAGACGGTGCCGAACGGGGCCGTTCCGTTCGGTCGTCCGGCCGAGTCTTGCGCTCGTGCACTGCAAATCGGCGGCAAAAAAATCAGGGCGGTCACACAAAAAAGAAGCGTTCTCATGCTTGGTTCCTGCACTCAGGTGCGTCGCCTGCACTTAGAACCTGTCCCATTACCCTCTCCTTCGCTTCGGGGGAGAGGGCGGGGAGAGGGGGCCGAATGGCATTTGGATGGGCTCTAATCCGCCGAATAGCCATTTCGGGTCACTTTACTTTAATTACGTGTGAATATGCTCGTCCAGTCGGTGATGATCTGGATCGCATCGGAGCGATCGGGGTCGGTGGTGCGAGCCAAGCCAAAGTTCCCGCCGCTAATCCCCGCGCCCTAATGCGACAACAACTTTTCCACAAGATCGCTCGTTTTCACCGCATCAAAGTCTGCTGATTCAAGCAGCGCGATTCTACTAGGGCGGTCAAAAAAACCCAGCTCGTTCGCGGCTTGCAGCACGACCATCGCCCGAACTTGCCAAAACTCTGGATCCAAACGCTGTCCGCCAGATTCTGCCTGTGGGTCCATGCCGAGTTGTTCGGCCAATTCCGTGAGTTCGCCTTCGGATTTCATCGTCAACTGTGAAAAGATCCGCGAGCTCGCTCGACCCATTTGAAAAGCCTGTTCCGCATCGGAAAACTCTTCGTTAATCAAAGGGGAGACCAATTCGATCGCTTCGACAAGTTCTCCCGCTCCCGCCAACGCCGCGGCCAATTTCAGTTGCGCGACTGGTTGCTCCGGAGGTGGGCAAAAATCGATAAAGTCGCGCCAGGATTCAACAGATTCGTGAAAGAGCCCCAACTCGTGCTCTCCGGTTGCGCGGGCGCCGAGCGCCTGACTCCGCAAGTAGCGCCATTGGGGCTCGGACGGCTGCTGCTGCATGAGTTCGTCGAGTTGGTTCAGCGCCGAGTCAGAATATTCGATCGCCTCTTGAAAGCGTCGCCTGGAGTTCGCGAGGCTCGCCAGGTTCACATCACAGGAGATCAGTCCACGGACTGCCGTCACGGACTCGGGCGATGTCTTCAGATCGCTTGACAATATTTCACGTGCCGCGAGGAGCCGCTCACCTGCTTCTTCCAGCCGATCGGTTTTCTCCGCCAAAACGGAACCGTAATTGATCTTGGCGCTGGCCAATTCAATTCTTGCGTCGATGGCGGTCGCGTCGAGCTTCACCATCGATTCGAGGGCCGTTTCGGCCGCTTCGAATTGAACCAGCGCAGCATCCAATTCACCCGATTCGGCCAGAGCGATCGCCGAGGCATTCGCGAACTGGGCCCACATGCTGAAATAGACGGTGGTGTCCGGAAAAACACTGGCCAGCCCGGATTGAATCCCGGTTGCTTCCTGCAGACTGGGCGCTGCCTCGGAAAACTCGCCGCGCATTAATTGATGGAGTGCTCGGGCGAACAGGCTCTTTGACAATTTGTCCTGGTCTCCAAAGTTCGAATCTGCGTGATCGACAATCCTCCTCGCGGCCGCAACATTCGCAACAGCCAGCTGTTCCGCCTCCTCCATTTTGCCGGTCGACTTCAGCACGACGGCCAGCAAATGCCGATACTCATTCAGCTTTCGCTGTCGAGCAAGCGAATCTGGATTTCGCTCCGCCAAACCCGAACCCAATTCAAACGCCAGTTGCAATCGCATTTCGGCCTGGTCCGATTGACCTTTTTCCCTCAAGGCCCAACCGCTTTGGCTGAGCAGATCAGCATAAGCGGAGATCGCATTTTCATTCCCGGGGTTCTCGGAAACGAGCAATTCCAGCGAATCAACGCCCGCTTGAAGAACCGTAACGGCTTCTTCCAGATTCCCCATGGAAAAATGGATCAATCCCATTTGCCGAAGTGTTTGGCAGCGATCGATTTCCGTCTCAGGACTTGTGGCCCTGGACTCGATTAGGCGATTGCGATAATCCAGGCTTGCCAGACAGTGTGCCAAGGCATCGCGGGGTTTCCCGCTGTCGCGAATAATTTGCGCGATGGCCAAATGGGTGTCCGCCAGCTCGGCCATCAATTGATCGTCACGCTCGTTTTCTTTCAGGTGCGTAGACGCAGGGACACACCAATTCCAAGACCACCCAATTCGGGGGGGCAGTGAAAGTGCTGTGTCCCCGTTCGAGGTCTCTGCCCGAGGGTCATGTCAGATGGTGGGTGGCACCGATTGGATTCTGCCGATTTGATTCTGGTTCCGCAAAATGCTGTGTCCCCCGATTGTCCACCCCGATTGTCCAGTTTGTTCCACCCGCTCGGATTCTCCCGGATTCCCTCTGTCCAATCGTTCTTCAATGAGTCGCTTGCATCGCGCCCGAGCCTCTCTTACATTGGCTCTCAATCGAAAACCCTTCTGGCGCGATATCGATCGGAAACTAACTAACGTTGCGTCTGCTCGCGTCGAATACTGGTGATCGCGATGAGCAATGTTACGCGCATCCTGTCAGAGATTGGATCGGGCGATCCCTCGGCGGCGGAAAGACTGTTGCCACTGGTGTATCAGGAGCTGCGCAAGCTAGCCGCAGCCAAATTGGCGCAGGAAAGACCCGGCCAGTCACTCCAGCCCACGGTTTTGGTTCACGAAGCCTACTTGCGCCTGGTGGATGTGCCCCATCCGCATCAATGGAATGGGCGCGGCCATTTCTTTGCGGCGGCTGCCGAGGCAATGCGGAGAATCTTGATCGAGAATGCGCGCCGCAGGCAGAGTGAACGCCATGGCGGCGGCCGGCGGCGTCTCGACTTGGACGCGGTGAATCCAGGATCCAATGATCGCGACGAGCAGCTCTTGGCCCTGGACGAGGCGCTCGGCCGACTGGAAGAGCGCTGGCCGGAAAAGGCAAAACTGGTGAAGCTCCGCTATTTTGCTGGCTTGACCATCGCCGAAACGGCGCAGGCCATGGATATTTCACACGCAACGGTTGAGCGATACTGGGCTTTCGCTCGCGCCTGGTTGCACGCGCAGATGCAGAGCTGCCAGTGAACCAGACGCGGTTGGGCCCGGTCGGAAAAAAGCACAATTTCATTGAGGGGATTCGGCCGCGGATTTCGCACTGATGTTGAAACAGGCAGGTGTAGAACGCGGATTCGCAACAGGGAGCGATCGATGTCGGACGAGCGACCCAATTTGGTGTCTTTGTTCTTGGCCGCACTGGAAATCGAATCACCAGAGAAACGGGCGGCGTTTCTCACGCAGGCATGCGACGGAGACCTGTCGCTGCAGAACGAGGTTGAACAGCTACTGAGTTCCCACCGGGATGCCGGCGGGGTTTTGGACCAGCCCGCGCCCGAACTGGAGGCCTTGCTCCCGCCGGACTCCGCGGGCCAGGAGCGTGCTGCGGCGCTCGAGGCCGGGCTGGCCGCCGCATTTCCCGCTGAAGCTGCGGTCGTGATCGGCGACGCCAAGCACAGCGTGCTGAAGTCGATGGAAAATACCATCGACATTTCGCATGTCGTCTTGCGCGATGAGGCCCACAGCGGCGATCCCATCGTGCAGCCGAAGTCGCCAGAAATGCCGGAGCGGAACACCGACAGCCGCTACCAGTTGCAGGGAGAGATCGCTCGCGGTGGGATGGGGGCGATCCTCAAGGGCCGCGATATCGACTTGGGCCGCGATCTGGCGATCAAGGTGCTACTGGAGGAGCACAAACACAAGCCCGACGTCATCCAGCGATTCGTCGAGGAAGCTCAGATTGGCGGGCAGTTGCAGCATCCAGGAATTGCTCCTGTTTATGAGCTGGGACAATTCGCCGATAGGCGGCCGTTCTTTAGCATGAAATTGGTCAAGGGCCAGACGCTTTCGAAACTATTGGCCGAGCGTCCCGAACCGTCGGCCGACCGGGGAAAGATCCTGGGAATTTTCCACCAGGTCTGCCAGACAATGGCCTACGCGCATAGCCGGGGAGTCATTCATCGCGATCTAAAGCCGGCCAACATCATGGTCGGCGCGTTTGGCGAAGTGCAGGTCATGGACTGGGGATTGGCCAAAGTGTTATCTGCCGGCGGCGTGGCGGATGAAAAAACAGCCCAAAAAAAGCTGCAGGAGCAGAGCATCATCCAAACGCTGCGCAGCGCCGGCGGTAGCGATGCGCCGGGAACGTTTGGCACGCACGGCTCTCAGACGCAGATGGGAAGCGTCATGGGCACTCCGGCGTATATGGCACCCGAACAAGCGCTGGGCGAGATCGACATTCTGGACGAGCGGACCGACGTGTTCGGTCTGGGCGCGATTCTATGCGAGATTCTCACCGGCAACCCTCCCTATGTCGGAACCGACGGCACAGCCGTATTCCGTCAGGCGTCGCGCGGAAAACTGACCGACTGTATGGCGCGACTGGATGCCTGCGACGCGGACGATGAACTCATTCAACTAGCCAAGCATTGCCTGGAACTGGAACCGAAAGACCGGCCACGCGATGCGGGGGTGCTGGCCGAGCGGATTACAAGTTACTTGGAATCGGTCGAGGCCAGGCTGCGCGAAGCCGAAGTGGAGCGGGCCGCCGAGGCAGCACGCGCCGATGCCGAGGCGGCGC
>JBGSLW010000252.1:0-10413 GCA_041740495.1 Pirellulaceae bacterium | reverse complement strand
CGGGAGGGTGAAAGCGACCATTGGCCGGAGGGTGAAGGTGACTATTCGCGGGAGGGTGGACCTGGAGAGCTCCCGCGGGCTCATGGCATGGTCAATTTCCCGCGGGAGGGTGAAGGTGACTAATCGCGGGAGGGTGAAGGTTTAAGCTCCTTGCCCTGCAACACGGCGCATCAATGCGCCGCCAGCCAATTCTCGCCGACGCCGGTTTCCACCACGATCGGCACCCGCATCGGGAGCGCCGTTTGCATTGCTTCGACAATCACTGGGATCACGGTTTCCTGTTCGGACCGGTGCAAGTCGAACACGATTTCGTCGTGGACGGTCAGTAGCATTTTGGTTTGGAAGTTCCCTTGCCGCAGGGCGCGGTGGACTTGGATCATCGCCAGCTTCAGCAGGTCGGCGGCGGTTCCCTGGAGGGGGCTGTTCATGGCCAGTCGTTCCGCCGCACTCCGCAGCGTGTGGTTGCGCGAGTTGATATCGCGGATCGCGCGGCGGCGGCCGGTGACCGTCTGCACGTAACCCTGGTCGCGGGCGCACTGCACCGTGCGGTCGATGTACGCCCGCACCCCCGGGTATTGGGCAAAGTAATTCTCGATCAAATCGGCTGCCTCTTGCCGCGGAATATCCAGTCGCTGCTGCAGGCCGAACGAGGAAATTCCGTAGATGATCCCGAAGTTCACCGCCTTGGACTTGTCGCGCATTTCGCGGGTGACTTGATCGAGCGGAACCTTGAAGACCTTGGACGCCGTCGCCGCGTGAATGTCCAAGCCGGATCGGAACGCCTGCAGCATCGCCTCATCGCCGCTCAGTTCCGCCATAATCCGGAGTTCGATTTGCGAGTAGTCGGCGCTGAGGATCAAGTACTCCTCGTTGCGGGGGACGAACGCCGCGCGGATTTCCCGTCCGCGCTCTTTCCGCACCGGAATCGTCTGCAAGTTCGGATCGTTGGACTGCATCCGGCCGGTCGCCGTCCACAACTGGCTGTACGTCGTGTGCAGGCGCCCAGTGCGCGGATGGACGTAGTTTGGGAGTTGATCGATGTACACCGACTTGAGCTTCACGGCGTTCCGGTATTCCAACACATCCCGCACGATCTTGTGCTTGCCGGCCAGCCGCAGCAGTTCGGCCTCGCGCGTCGAATGCTGGCCGGTCGCCGTCTTCTTGGGCCGTTCCACAAGTTTCATTTCGTCGTAGAGCACGACCCCCAATTGCTTGGGCGAATCGATGTTGAACGGGTGCCCCGCCTCCGCCACGATCGCCTCGCGCAGTTGGTCGATCTCGCGAGCCAACACCTTGGAGTACGCTTGGATTGCCGGCACGTCCAAGCGGATCCCTTCGAACTCCATGTCGACCAGCACCGGCACCAGCGGGCATTCGACCTCGTGGCAGACTCGGGCGAACCCTGCGGCTTCGATTTCCGGTCGGAGCCGCGCGGCGACACGCCAGGTGACGTCGGCGTCCTCGCACGCATATTCGCTCAGTTGCTCCAGCGGCACGTCGCGCATATTTCGCTGCGGCCCTTCCTTGGGTCCGATCAGTTCGGTGATCGGAATCGGCTGGTAGGCCAGATAGAGCTTGGCCAGGTAATCCAACGAGTGCGATTCGTCGGGATCCTTGAGCGCATGGGCCAGCATCGTATCGAACACCGGCCCCCGGACTTCGCACCCCAACCACTTCAGCAACGTCATGTCGAACTTGAGGTTGTGGCCAATCTTTTCGACCTGAGGGTTTTCCAGGATGTCGCGAAATTCCAAGACGATCGCGCGCGCCGCCGCATGGTCCTCCGGCAATTGGACGAAAAACGCCTCTCCTTCCCGCACGGCGAACGAAATCCCCAGCGGGTTGTCGGACCGCGGATCCAGCCCCGTCGTTTCGGTGTCGAAACAGATCGCCGGTTGGCCTTGCAACGCCTGGAGCACTTCGCGCCGCTCGGCTGCAGTCCGCACCAACCGATAATGGTGTTCGACGTCGGCCAGGCGTTTTTCCTCGCTCGGCTCCTCGAACAAATCGGTTTGTACCTTCTGCACGCGCTGCTCGCGAATCGCCTGCGTCCGCGTGTGGTCCGTGCTGAATTCGGCGCCGAAAATCCGTTGGCCCAACGTCTGGAATTCCAGCTCCATGAACAACTCGCGAACTTGGGCTTCATCGCAGGGCTGAGCCCGCAACGCCTCCAACGAGACCTCCAACGGTACATCGGTGTGGATCGTCACCAAGCGCTTCGAGAGCAACGCCAGTTCGCGATTCTCCTCGACCTTTGTCCGCTGCGCGCCTTTGAGTTTGTCCGCGCTCTCCAACATGGACTCGATGCATCCATATTGAGCGATCAGCTTCTGCGCTGTCTTTTCCCCAATCCCCGGAATCCCCGGGACGTTGTCGCTGGCGTCCCCCATCAGACCCAAAATGTCGATCACCTGGTCGACCCGCTCGATCTGCCATTTCGCCAGCACGGCGGGAACGTCCAGCACTTCGAATTGCGAACCCTGCCGGCCCGGTTTCAGTACGAACACATTCTCGCGGACCAACTGATCGTAGTCCTTGTCGGGCGTGACCATCCAGACTTGAAAGCCTTGGTCGGCGGCGCGACACGCTAACGTCCCGATGATGTCGTCCGCTTCGAAGCCGGCGATCTCCAGCGTCGGGACGCGAAACGCCTCCAGGAGACGCTGGACCAGCGGCAGTTGGGAGTCGATATCCTCCGGCATGGCGTCCCGCTGCGCCTTGTACTCGGGATACGTCAGATGCCGCTCGGTCGGCTGGTCCGTATCCCAAGCCAGCGCCAAGTGCGTCGGCTGCCAGGACTTTTGCAAATCCAAGAGGGTATTGGCAATGCCGAAGACCGCCGACGTGCACACGCCGCGCGACGTGAAACGCGGACTGCGGATCAGCGCGAAGTGGGCTCGGTAGACCAGCGCCATTCCGTCCAGCAGGAAGAGACGTTTGGCATCGGACGCAGTGGAGTCGGTCATTTCGTAGAATCCCGGCAGGCGGTTTTTCGTGTTCTAACTGATTCGGCGGCCGTTTGCCAGCAAACGCCGAGCGTTGTCAGGGGCAGTCCGCTTCGATACACTCAACGGTTTGCCGGATTTCCGCCGCTGCGGAAACTCAACGTGGTCCCGCGGCCGAGGGCCAAGCGACGCATCCCGTTCCGTTCCTCCCGCAGCGGGGGAGACGGCAGGGTGCGCGGGCCGGCGCGTCTCGGAGTAGGCTCGATATCGCCGTGAGACTTCAATCATATTTCCAATGAGGATTGTCATGAAACGCATTTTGCAGATCGCGTGTTGGTTCGCTTGCGGATTGGGTGGGTGGGCAGTGCTGCCCGCAGCCATGCCGCTCGCCGCGACCGACGAAGGGATGTGGGTCTTCAACAATTTGCCCACCAGCTACCTGAAATCGAAATACGGGTTTGTGCCAGATGCTGCCTGGGCGGATCACGTCATGAAGTCGTGTGTGCGGTTCAACGTGGGTGGATCCGCCTCGTTCATCTCCAGCAGCGGTTTGGTACTGACCAACCACCACGTGGGTCGCGACACGATCCATAAGCTGTCGACCGCAGAGCACAATTACGAGCGGGATGGGTTCTACGCCAAGACGCTGGCGGACGAGCTGAAGGCCCCCGACTTGGAGTTGAATCAATTGATCTCGATTGAGGATGTCACGGCGCGCGTCAAAGCATCGGTCAAATCCGACATGGACGCGGCCGCTGCCGGGAAGGCGCGCCTGGCGGAAATCAGCCGGATCGAAAACGAGTCGCTGGAAAAAACAGGATTGCGCAGCGATGTCGTCACCTTGTACGGAGGCGGTCGGTACCACCTCTATCGATTCAAGAAATACACCGACGTGCGGCTGGTGTGGGCGCCGGAGGAAGCCGCCGCCTTTTTTGGCGGCGATGCGGATAACTTCGAGTACCCCCGCTACGATTTGGATGCGGCGATTTTCCGCGTCTACGAAAACGATAAACCGGCGAAGATCGAGCACTTCCTCCAATGGTCCGAAGCCGGGCCAGCGGACGGCGAGCTCGTATTCGTCGCCGGGAATCCAGGCCGCACCAGCCGGATCTTCACGGTCGACGCTCTCAAGTTCCAGCGGGATGTGCGAGTCCCCTACGTTCTGGACTTTATCCGCCGCCGCGAAATCCTGCTGACCCTCTTCGCCCAACGCAGCGAAGAAAACCAGCAAATGGCCTCCGACGAATTGATGGGCATTCAAAACTCCCGCAAAGCCTACATGGGGATGATCCAAGGCCTGCAGGACCCCGGTTTCATCGCGCAACGGGAACAAGAAGAAAAATCGTTCCTCGATAATCTGGCCGCCAAACCGGAAACCGCCAAATTCGTCACCGCCTGGAAACAAGTCTCCGACGTCCAGAAGAAACGAGCGGAAATCAACGGAAAAGCAATCAACTTGGGTACGCAACTGGTCGGGATCGCCCAACAACTGGTGCAGATGGCAGCCGAAGACCAAAAGCCCAGCGAAGATCGGTTGCGCGAGTTCCGTCTGAGCAACCGGGAGTCCCTGCTGCAAGGATTGCTCTCCGAAGCGCCGGTCCACAAACCACTGGAACAAGTCGTGCTGGCCGACTTGCTGGCGCGCGCGATGGAAACGCGCGGCGCTGCGGATCCCCTGGTCGTCGCCCTACTCGACGGCAAGAGCCCCCAGGCTCGGGCCGCCGAAATCATCGCCGGGACCCAGTTGGATCAGCCCGCCGTTCGAAAAAAACTGGTCGAAGGAGGGCAGGCCGCGATCGACGCCTCCAAAGATCCCCTGATCCAGGTCGCCAAACTGATCGACGAAGAGACTCGACATTACCGCAAGATGTCCGAAGAGCTGGATGAAGTCGAACGCCAGGCCTACGCCCAAATCACCGAGGCCACGTTCGCGGCCAAAGGGGAATCGGTGTACCCCGATGCCACCTTCAGCCTGCGACTCGCTTTCGGTACCGTCCAAGGCTACGAGGAGAACGGGAAGCCCGTGCCCGCCTGGACCACGATGGGCGGCGCCTTCGCTCACGAGACCGCCCACAACGCCAAGGACCCATGGAAGTTGCCCGAGTCCTGGCATCGCGCGCAAGGTCAACTCGATCTCGAGACACCGCTCAATTTCGTCTCGACCGCCGATATCATCGGCGGCAACTCGGGCAGCCCCGTGATCAATAAGGACATGGAACTCGTCGGACTGATCTTCGACGGAAATATCCAGTCGCTGACATCCAACTACTTCTACAGCGATGCGCAATCCCGGAGTACCAGCGTGCATTCCAGTGCGATTCGCGAAGCCCTCAGCAAAATCTACGGCGCCGACCGCATCGTTCAGGAATTGGGCCATTAAGCGCCATGCCCATTTCCCTCTCCCCCGCTGCGGGGGAGAGGGAAAGGTGAGGGGGCCGAACGAATTTGGGGTCGGCCACTAGATCAATTCGGGCCAGAGCGCGTCGCTGATCAGCAGTCCGCGGCGAGTGAGCGCGAGCCGTCCGTTGCTACTCTGCACCAATCCGGACTCCAACCAATTCTGCAACGGCTGGCCCCCCAATTCCCAGGGGGACCAGCCGGTTGCATTTTGGAACGCGGCGACTTCGATGCCGGCGATCTGCCGCATGCCGAAGATCAGCGCCTCCCGCGCGGCTTGCTCGGCGGACAATCGATCCAACGACTCGACGGGAGCCCGCCCCGCGAGTGCCTCGCGGAAGTAACGGAGAGGACTGCGATAGTTCCGCCAGCGGATTCGATCGACGTAACTGGCGGCGCCGGGTCCCAGCCCCAGCCAGGGCGTTCCCCGCCAATAGGTGAGATTGTGCCGGCAGGCGAAACCGGGGCGGGCGAAGTTGGAAATCTCGTAATGTTCCATCCCCAAGTCCACCAGGCGATCCACCGCCGCTTCATACAGTTCGGCAGCCTCCTCCTCGTCGGCAGCCAACGACTCGCCGTGCATCGTGCGATTCCAAAACTGCGTCCCTTTTTCGATCGTCAAGTTATAGACCGAGAGGTGTTGCACACCCAATTCGACTGCCTGGTCGATTTCCCGCCGCCATTCGATTTGCGTTTCGCCGGCCAAGCCGAACATCAAATCGAGACTCACGTTCCAGCCGGCAGCCGCCAACTCGGCGATCCGCCCCCGAGCCTGCTCGGCGGAATGCGTCCGCTCGAGCCGGCGCAGTTTGTCGTCGCGAAAGGACTGGACGCCGACGCTCAGGCGATTGACTCCTAGACTTCGCCAGATTTCGCTCCGCCGCGGATCGATGTCGTTCGGGTTCGCCTCGAGCGTCACCTCGGCATCGTTGGCCCAAACTGCCGCGTCGCGCACGACCTGGAATAGTTCGGTCAACTCGCGATCCGGAAGGTGAGATGGCGTCCCTCCACCCACGTAAATCGTCGCCAGAGGTTGTGGTAGCGCGTATCGCTGAAGCTCCCTGCGGATCGCCGCCAGATAGTCGGTCTGATGCTGATCTCGCCCTGCCAACAGGGAGAAATCGCAATACCCACAACGCTGCGCGCAAAACGGGACGTGCACATACAACGCGCCCGCCGACACAATTCGCGGCAATTCAAACAGGGACTCGTCGATGGATTCACCACTTCCCCGGCCTGCAAGGCCGGTCTACGTTGGGTGGTATCGCGGCTTGCAAGGATGCGGGCGTTGTTGTCGTGTTAACGGAACGGCTAACGGTCCCGGCCTACACAGGCCGGGCTACAGGCTGCAGGCTACAGGCTACAGGCTACAGGCTACAGGCCACAGGCTACAGGCTGCAGGCTGCAGGCTACAGGCTACAGGCTACAGGCTACAGGCTACGGGCCAAAGGCTACGGGCTGCGGGCGCGATCACAACCACAATTTCAAACGCCCTTGCAGCATGTCCGGCAGGGTCCGGCGGACAATCTTCTCGGCCTGCTTAAGTGTATACCGCGTGCTGAAGTGCGCGGCAATCAACAGTTCGTTCTGAAAGCGATCCCGGCGAGCGACGAAGTCGTCCAGATGCATGTGTCCATGTTTGTGGATGATCTCTTTCCGATGCCCGCGGGCGATGAACGTCATTTCCGCGATCAAGACCTTTGCTTCGTAAAATTCCGGGTTTTGATCGAGTGCGTCCGGCGCGGTGTCTCCCAGATACCCCAGCATCGGGATCCGCTGCTCATCGGTGATCTGTGTCCCCCCCAGACGGAGATCGCGGATCTGCTCGCCTGGCAGTCCCAAGAATTCCGGCTTCAACTTGTGCCGCCGCTCCCAAACTAGAAAACCCACGCTGGGAATCGAGTGCTTCGTGGCGTGAACCGACACCACGAGCTCCCGGGAGTAGTCGATTTCGTCCCCCGGTTCGACCCCCACGAAATCCGCCGGCAAACGGCCACGGTCCATCCGGCTGAAACAGAGCAGCATCTTGCGGACCGGCTCGATCAAGTACGTCGGAAGGTAGATGACGGGCGGCTCCATCTTCATCATCCGCCGGCGGGCGAGCAGCACCGGAAGGGCTGCGATATGGTCCAGGTGCCCGTGCGAGAGAAACCAATTCGGCGTCCCCATGAAATCCCACGGCTGGGCGCCGCAGTCAAAACCCAACCGGTACTCGGGCACACGCCAATACGTCTGCACCGCCGCCCGCGAATAGCCTTCGATCGTCAAGCCGCCATGCTGATGGCGAAGGGTGGGGGCATTGTCCAACATGGCGTACAGACGATTTCAGGGCAGCGCGACGTTCCGTTCGAAGTGCACTAGTGTAGCGTCCACCCAAAGATTTGGGGCAACCGCACCCCTTCACCTCAGAAAAACCAACGTAGTTGCGCTCGCCGCCTGCCGCCCGGCCAACAAACCATGCTCATGTGACCCCTAACTCCTAACTCCTACTCGTACTCCTAACTCGTACTCGTACTCCCCGTCCCTTCCTGCTCAACCCGTCCGTCGCGAACCGCATCGCAATTGAAGTAACCGTTCACGGGCCAAGGGACTTCCGCGTTTCTCGGCTAGTTGGAAATGCGCAACACAATTGCATACACGGGGAAACGGGTCCGACCCCCTCGATCGTTACGCTTCCAGCTGTTTTTGCTATGGACGGAATTTCTGAGCCGGTCGCGCTCTGCATTTCGCATTGGTACCGATGGAACTTGTGGCGCTTGGGGCCAAGGGGCCCTGGACATCCTGGGCCGACGGAATCGCGCACAACAATTCAAACACCTGGAAAGGCTTGGAAATCATGGGATCCGTGGAAGAACTTGCGAAGGCAGCTTTTGGCGGAACGCATTACACGGCTACGTTTCGCTTTCACTATGAACCCGCAAGAAGAATGTCCGTGAGTGAGATGGGAATGGGCGTAGAAAACTTTCGTGCGTTTGCCTCCGGTGCGGAAGTCCATCCCAGTCTGGGCACCGACGATGAACTCATTTTGCTCAGCCTCGTGAGAATTCGAGCACATAAGCGACTGGGCATGTGGTTATGGGCCGGCAAAGAATCGAGCACAGGGGCTTACAAGCTGAACGAGATCTGGAAGCTCAAGGGCAGGTTTCTTATATCGCTTGGCGTTCAGAAGCGCGTCGATGGGCAGCTGGCAGGACTCTACATCCTGCGAGACCCCGCAGCCAAAGTATTCCTTTTGTCTACATTGGGGTCTGGAAGATCGGCCGACGGATATGCAATGTGGGATGTGGTGTTGGACCTTTCCAAACCAGAGATATTGCATGGCCCAGGATCCAACCTCGACGCCAGACATTTCAAGCGGATCTAGGCCTGGGCAGCGGCCCAATCGCGTTGCAGGTTGGCGATGCTTTGACGGGCGAGGACGTTGGGGCCGGGGGATTCGTCGAAGACCTCGACCGAAATCCAGCCGGGGTATTCGATCGCTTGCAACGCCCGCAGGATGGGAACGAAGTCGATCGCGCCCATGCCCGGTCCCTGGAGGTTCGCGTCGTTGGCGTGGAAATGCACCAGCGTGCTGCGATGGCGGCGGATCAACTCGGGGATCGGCGTGGACTCCGCGGTCATCGCCTTGACATCCAAGTGCAGTTGGATCCACGGCGACTCGAACTGATGGACCAACTCCATCGCCTCCGCAGCGGTGTTCAGAAAATTGGTCTCGCTCGGGGCAAGCGGTTCGATGGCCAGGATCACCTGCTGTTGCTCGAGTACCGGCAGCAGCCGCGTCAGGCAATCGGCGGCGTATTCTCGTCCCAGCTCTGGCGTGAGGTGCGGCGCGAGACTTCGTTGTTGTGGGGAACCCAGGACCATCATCGATCCCCCCAGTTCCCGGCACAATTCGGCAAGCTTCGCCAAATGCTCCGCGGTCTGTCGGCGGACCGATTCGCGGGAGTCGGTGAGTCCCAGTCCGTTGGTCTGCGCCAACAGCCAATGCAAGCCGACGGTCGCCAGACCCGACTGCTCGAGCGCCTGCCGCAACTCTCGAGTCCGTCGCGCGCTGATCACGCTCTCCGAATCCAAGACGGTGAACGGGGCGATTTCCAAGCCGCGGTATCCCAACTCCGCCACAAAATGGCAGGCTCGTGCGTACGACCAGTCGCGGAACAGTTCGTTGCAAATTGCGAATTTCGGCTCGCGGCCGCTCGTGGCGGCTAATTTGGAGAAGGCGTTGTCGGGCATGGTAACTGGCGTGCGATGGGCGAGTTGGGTTGTGAACGTGGGTCGGCGGCGGTCGACTCAAAGGCGAGCGATCGCCTTGAAATCGGCTTGCAGCGAGCGGTAGAGCTGCTGGTAGAGCGGAAAGGCGCGGTCGTAGTAGTCGCGCGCCGCGCGTTGAACCTTGGTCTGCGACGTGACTTTGATCGTCGCTCGGCAGGCTTGTTCGATCGAACTGAAAGCGCCGGCGCCGACCGCCGCCAACAACGCGACTCCGTAGGCGGGACCTTGCTCGCAATTGATCGTGACGGCGGCTTGCTGGAACATGTCGGCTTGCATCTGTCGCCAAAGTGCGCTCTTCGATCCGCCGCCCGAAACGCGAATCTGTTTGACCGGGACCTGCAACTGGCGGATGATCTCCAGGCTATCGCGCATCGCCATCGTCACCCCTTCCATGATCGCCCGAGCCAAATGGCCGCGCGTGTGCTTGAGGGTCAGTCCCACAAAACAACCGCGGGCATCCGGGTCGGCGTGCGGCGTCCGTTCGCCCGCGAGGTAGGGGAGAAAGAACAGCCCTTCCGCGCCGCAGGGAACCGCCGCGGCTTCCCGATGGATCGCTTCGTAAGGTTGCTTCTGCTTGGCCAGCAGCTCCGGACAAAGTCGCTCGACAAACCATTGCATCGCTCCTCCGCCGGTCAGGCTGACACCCATCATATGCCACTTGCCGTCGACCGCATGGCAGAAAGTGTGCAGCCGGCCCGCCGGATCGATCGCCGGAGTGTCGCTGTGCACGAACATGATCCCGGAGGTCCCGATCGACGTCGACAGTACGCCGCTGCCGACGACGCCGGTCCCGACCGCG
>JBGSLW010000251.1:0-11931 GCA_041740495.1 Pirellulaceae bacterium | reverse complement strand
GCTTGGCGTTTGCTGTTCAGCGCGAAGCCGGCGCCTCCGGCTTGGCGTTTGCTGTTCAGCGCGAAGCCGGCGCCTCCGGCTTGGCGTTTGCTGTTCAGCGCGAAGCCGGCGCCTCCGGCTTGGCGTTAAACGAAGAAATTGAAAAACATTTGGGGGAGGAGGGGGCCAGACCACGATGTGTAGATACCAATGCCCGAAGCGGAGAGAAGGGAGCCAGAACTTGAGTGCACGAATTGTGTAGATACCAATGCGCCGACGCGGGGATCGCAGCAACGTGAATCCGCAACGTGAATCGACAACGTGAATCGACAACGTGAATCGGCGGAGCGCGACAGCAACGTGAATCGGCCGTTTACTTTTTTGCAGCCTGTTTTTTTCGCGAACCCGCATTCCGCTTGGAAAGTCCAGCGAAATGCGCCCTGCGTTTGGGTACGGAGCAACAATTTACCCGTTATACTTGCGGATATAGAATTTGATCGCATTTGATGCGATGACTTGCGATCGTCAGATCGGGCCTTGTTCGTTGCGTGGTTTGGATGTTGCATGGTTTGAATAATGGATTTGCGAAGCTCGACGATCTTGGTTGGAATGGCGCTGATGAGCGCCGGCGGATCGACGTTGAATACGGCGCGGTGCCAGGACGCGGGGGTCTCGACAAGCGCCCCCGCTCCGGTGATTTCGTTCAACCGCGATATTCGTCCGATTCTTTCGGAGAATTGCTTCTTTTGCCACGGACCCGATCGGAACAAGCGCGAAGCCGACTTGCGGTTGGACACCGCCGCAGGACTTTTGGGTGAAGGAGACTCGATCGGCGTGGTGGTACCTCGTCGACCCGCCGAGAGCGAGTTGTATTCGCGCATTTCCAGCGATGACGATTCGCTGCGGATGCCTCCGCCGGATTCGGGTAAATCTCTCTCTCCTGCGGAAATCGACTTGCTGCGGACCTGGATCGAACAGGGTGGCGAGTTCGAAGGGCATTGGGCCTTCCAGCCGATCCAGCCGCTGGCGGAATCAAGTCGTGGTGCGTCGCCAACTCAAGTCGCCGCGCATATCGACCAACGGGTCGCAGAGGCACTCGCGCGCCAGAACCTGCAATCGGTCGGTCAGGCGGATCGCATTACGCTCTTGCGGCGATTGAGTTTCGACCTGGCCGGACTTCCGCCGTCGCCTCAGATAGTAGCCGAGTTCTGCCAGGATCCCGGTCCCGACGCCTACGAACGGGCAGTCGACCGCTTGCTGGCATCGCCGCATTTCGGCGAGCGAATGGCGATCTGGTGGCTCGATTTGGTCCGCTATGCGGACACGGTCGGCTACCACGGCGACCAGCAAGTCAGCATCTCGCCGTTTCGGCAGTACGTCATCGAGTCCTTCAACGCGAACACGCCATTCGACCAGTTCACGATCGAGCAGTTGGCGGGAGACCTCTTGCCGAATCCCACGCGGCAACAGCAAATCGCATCCGGCTACAACCGACTGGGAATGATGAGCGCCGAAGGTGGCGTACAGGACAAGGAGTATCTGGCGAAGTACATTGCCGAGCGAGTGCGGAATGCGTCGGGGACCTGGTTGGGCATAACGTTGGGCTGCGCCGAGTGCCATGACCACAAGTTCGATCCGTTCACGACACGCGATTTCTATCGGTTTGAAGGATTCTTTGCGGACATCAAAGAACGCGGCCTTTATTCCGGGGCGAACGCAGACGGCAACTGGGGACCGTCCATTCAAGTTCCCAACCAGCAGCAGCAATCCGAGCTGGCGCGATTGAACTCGGAAATCGCCGACGTCCAGCGTGAACTCGATACTCCCACGCCGGCACTGGCCGCACAGCAGCAGGTCTGGGAGTCGGCACAGGTCGAGTGGACGGTCGTTCGACCCGAATCGCCGGTGGCATTCGGCGGCCCGTCGCTGGCCGTTCGAGCGGACGGCGCCATCCTGGCCAGTGGTGAAAACCCCCCCTCCACAACGTATCGCCTGATCCTGCCCCCCTTGCCTCCCGCCGTCACGGCGATTCGTTTGGAGGCGCTGTCCGATCCCTCGCTACCGAATCAGGGGCCGGGCCGAGCCGCCAATGGCAATTTCGTTTTGAGCGAATTCAGCTTGCAACAAGTCGATCACTTGGGAATTGCGAGCAACGTACCGCTGGTCAATCCGACTGCAACCTTCGAACAAGCTGACGGAGACGCTGTGGCGGAGGGGGACAAACCCGCGCCGAAGCTGTCGATTGCCGCTGCGATCGACGGCGATGCGGGACCGACCAACAAAGGATGGGCCATCGCACCGCGCACCGGTCAATCGCAGGCCGCCGTGTTTGAATTCACGGCGCCGCTGACGCTGGAGCAAGGGAATGACCTGGTTTTGACGCTGGAACATCGTTTCCACAACCCCAACCATGCCTTGGGCTGTTTCCGAATCTCCGTGACCGTCGCGCCGACTCCGGTGTACGCAACGCCGGTTATTCCCGATGCGATCGCGAATATCCTGGCGAGCCCGTCGGGCGAGCGACCCGAACCGCAACAACAGGAATTGGCGGCCTATTACCGCACGCTCGCGCCGATTCTGGAGCCGGCCCGGGCCAAGAAGTCCGACTTGGAGCGACGCCTCAAGGAGCTGAATGCTCAGATTCCGACGACGCTGGTGACCGAATCCGTTCCCCCAAGGATGGTCCGCGTACTGAAGCGCGGCAACTGGATGGACGATAGCGGCGAAGTCGTGACCGCAGGTTTTCCCCAGGTGTTGGGAGGCCCGGCTGTCACCGATCGCACGCTCACGCGACTCGATTTGGCCCGCTGGCTGGTGAGCGAACAGAATCCGTTGACCGCCCGAGTCCTGGTCAACCGCGTTTGGAAATTGCTGTTCGGTGCGGGACTCGCTCGCAAATTGGACGATGTCGGCGCACAAGGCGATTGGCCTAGTCATCCCGAGCTGCTGGATTACCTGGCGGACGACCTGCGGCGGAACGGCTGGGACTTAAAGCGCCTGATCAAGGCCATCGTGATGAGTGAATCGTATCGGCGTTCATCGGCGGCTGATGCCGCGCTGCACGAAGTCGATCCGTACAACCGCTGGCTGGCCCGCCAAGGCCGCTATCGCCTGGATGCCGAGTTCGTTCGGGACAATGCACTGGCGGTCAGCGGACTGCTGGTCGACGAAATCGGCGGCACGAGCGTCTTTCCCTACCAGCCGCCGGGGTACTGGGCCTATTTGAATTTTCCGACCCGCGAGTGGCAAAACGGCAACGGCGAGGACTTGTACCGCCGCGGACTCTATACCCACTGGCAACGGCAGTACCTACACCCCAGCTTGCTGGCGTTCGATGCCCCCAACCGTGAAGAGTGCACCGCCGATCGCCCACGCTCCAATACGCCCCTACAGGCGCTGGCGCTCCTCAATGATCCCACGTACGTCGAGGCGGCTCGTGCCTTTGCCGAATCGCTCCTCCGCGATGGGAACGCCGAGCCGTCCGAGCGGATCGATCGAGCATTTCGCCGCGCACTTTCGCGGCCCGCCCAGCCCGAGGAAATCGCTGTCCTCCAGGCATTGTTCGAACAGCATCACGCACAGTTCCTGGCGGATGCCGCCGCTGCTACCGAGTTATTGCAAGTCGGCGCCAAGCCCGCCCCGTCCGATCTCCCCCCCGCCGAACTCGCCGCCTGGACCAGCGTCACCCGGGCTATCCTCAACCTTCACGAAACCATCACCAGGTATTGAGGTGAGACTTGAGGCTTGAGACTTGAGACTTGAGACTTGAGACTTGAGACTTGAGGCTTGAGGCTTGAGGCTTGAGGCTTGAGACTTGAGGGGTGAGGGGTGACGCTTGAGGGGTGAGAGGTGTAGGGTGAAGAGTGTAGGGTGAAGAGTGTAGGGTGAAGAGTGTAGGGTGAAGAGTGTAGGGTGAAGAGTGAGGGGTGAAGAGTGAGCGGAGAGGGTTGAGGCGAATTGGACTCAATGCCTATTTCCGTCATTCCGGGCTGAGACCCGGAATCCATAAGGGCATGGATGCCCACTTCCGTCAGTCCGGGCTGAGACCTGGCATCCACAAGGGCACGTATGCCCATATCCGTCATTCCGGGCTGAGACCTGGAATCCACAAGGGCACGTATGCCCACTTCCGTCATTCCAGGCTGAGACCCGGAATCCATAAGGGCATGGATGCCCACTTCCGTCATTCCAGGCTGAGACCTGGAATCCACAAGGGCATGGATGCCGAACCAATGCACCCCAACCGTCATGCACGACATCCGTGCCAACGCGGGTGGATTCCTGCCTCCGCAGGAATGACTAAAGCGTACAGGAATGGCGAAAGCGTACAGGAATGACGAAGGCGTACAGGAATGGCGAAAGCGTGCAGGAATGGCGAAATCATCACCTCAACTCCAGCACGCGAACACCCCCGGCGGGGACAGTCAGCCTCAGGATTCGCGGCGCTTGTTCGTCGATCGTAAATACCTCTTCGCCCGCCAGCCAATCCACCGCGGAATGCAGGTCGAACCTGGTTTGGATGGTTACCTCGACGTTTTTGGTGTAATCGGTCGGCGTGATCCCTTGCTGCGGTTTGGCTTGTCCAGCAGGGTTCATCAGTGTCACATACCACGCATCGCGGCCGCGATTCACAAACCACTCGATTCCCTCTTGCTCCGTCGCCGGCGTGACGCTCATGGGCATTTGCCCCTGTACCAGCTGGATCAGCAGCAGTGCTGCCACCGGATGCAGCGAGCGCGAGATGGTCAAACCCCGCGGCACCGAAAGGTAGACAATCCGCCCTTTGCCTCGATCTGCCCAAGCACAAAAACAACGCTGTGGGGACCCCGAGGTCGCTAGTGGCAGCCAGCGTTCCGCGGACGTCGCGTCGGCGGGACCTTCGCCGGCGACCGCGATCGGTGAAAATTCGAAGGCAGCCACAGGCAATCCCGCATCGGCAATTGCGTTGCGGTCTTGTTCGCTGCGCGAAGGCCAAGTGAAGTCGCGGCCAACCTGCTGCTCGCCCGCCCCCGGCAACCGCAGAATTGCCGCGGCCGCCGGTGTAAGCTGCTCCGCCGAGACCACCAGGGTCCCGCCTCGCTCCACATACGCATTCAATCGCTCCGCCTCCGCCGCACTCAGTTCCAATTCCCCCAATGCGATCACGACCGGGTAGGTATCGATCGTGGTCCAACGCTCCAACTGCGGATAGGCAAAGATGCAATCGAAAATGTCGCCGAACACCCCCGGTACAAAGACTTCGTTGAGCGCCGTGATCGGCTTCTCACTCTCGCGTCCGATCGGGTAATACGCCGCCCACAGCCATTCCTGGATCATCTGCTCGTGATCGGAGTGCAAGAATCGATCCGGGTGCTGGTGCCAATTGACGAACGAGTTCGGCCAGAAGGTCGCCGGCTCCCAACCGTGGCTGTAATCCATTAGAAACGCGATCGGAGTCACCGGCGCACCCCGCTCCGGATGCGATGTGGTCGTCCGTAGAAATCGGTCGACGAGTTTCCCTTTGGGGGAAAGTTGGACCTCTTTCTTTCCGGCCGCGGTCGTTCCCCCCGGCTGCCAAAACTCGTCGAATCCTTGCTCGTGATAGAACATCGACGAGCCCGCCATGTACTGGTACCAGAGATCGAACTTGTACCAGGTTATTCCCGCACCGGAGTACACCGAATAGTAGTTGTCCAAAATGTTCTCCGGGCCGGAAAAGCTGGAGGTCTTGCTGAATATCGTCGACGAATCGCCGAAGTTGCAGCTGCGATAGGTCGCGGTCAGCCCGTCGAATTGCCGAGCCCCCCCGCGCATCGCCGCCCACCGCAAACTGAGCAACGTCGACGTCGCCGCGGAGGACTCGTATCCAACCGTCCGCGCCCCCCAGTCAAAACAGAGAGGCGTGAACGCCAGGCTGCCAATCGAATGGCAGGAGATGACGTCAGCATAGGGATTCGGATCGACGTCGCGACCGTACACGGCGCGATACTTGGCGGCGTTTGCCTGCAACGACAGCGGCGCGAACGCTTCCACCAACTGCCGCCTGGTCGCCGCCGCGTCCGTGGCGGCTCGCATCGCAGCGACATCGGGATAGAAGTAACCCAAACTCTCTCCGGCGATCGATCCGACGTAGCGGTCGCGGTACTTTTGAAAATATTCGACTCCCCGGTCACCAATCGGCGCGCCCGCATGGTAGTTCATCATCATCCCCCAGCGGCGGTCGGGGTTGCGTTCCAACCACTTTGCGAATTCTTGGCCCAGCGGCAGGAGCTCGCCCGTCGCAGGGTCCGTGGCAAACACCCCCGCCCCCACGCCGTGGAAGGCCGGCGCCACGCGGGAATCGGAAAAAATCGGCACCTCCAGTTGGCCGCCGTATTTCGCCTCGAACGCCCCCCGCGTCTCCGGATCGATCACGTTGTAAGGGTACAAAACGCGATCGGCAGCATCCCCCAACCAAGTCGACAACGCGTCGGTGTGCGAGACGTTCCACAAGTAAACAAATCCTTTGTCGGCGAACGTCCGCGGTTGCCACCCGTCGGGAACGCTAAAATCGGCCGGTACGTCAACGCCGACGTCCGATGCCCTTCCGGACAAGTCCGACCAGAGGTTCCGACGCGCAAGCGGTGGGCCGGGCTCGAAACGATCGGCACGCCACGCATCCAATAAGGCCTCGGCGCCATTCGTTCGCGGGCGGTTCTTGATCAACGGGACGTACGATTCGTCCTGCGTCAACACCACCACGTCGACTTGCCGCGGGACTTGCTGGGCTTCGCGAACTGTCAGCTCGATCGTCGCCACTCCCGGCTGGAGCGAAACGGTTCGCCGATCCCAAGCGAACGCCCAACCCCAATAGAGCTTCATTTCGTTGTCTTCTTCCACGCGAGCAGCGGCTCCAAAATCGACCAGCTGGTCGCCCCGATCCGGTTGGCGAACACGCAGCGAAAAATTCTCCGACTGCTCTCGCCAGTCGCCGTAGCGGATCCAGACCGAGTAGTCTCCTGCGGCGGGAATGCGTACCGTCCGAGCCACCGTCGCAGCGGTCTCAGCCGCGCCCGCCGCGATCGACAGGAAGTTGCTCTCGCCCCCCTGGTTCCACTCGGCGGCCCAACCCGGGCCCGAGAGCCCCCAATGCCCGTTGGATCGGTCCATGTTTCGCTGCGCGTCCCCCAACGGCCAACAGTACCCCTCAATCCCAACGAAATGTTCGGCCTCCAACCAAAGCGTTTCGTGGACCTGCCCGCCGACTCTCCCTGGCCACAGAGACAACGCCACGCAGACAACGACAAGTCGAACCAGCGTCCTAAACACTTGCATTTGAAGCCGGTCGAAATACCAGCACGCCGCGCAAGCAATTGTGTCACGCATGAAGATTGGCCGCAGATTGTAACCCACCCGCTGGCGAGTCGTGCTGGTATTCTCGTTTTTCAACACGTTGTTAACACTCCCTACTTTTTTCCAAAGCACCTTCACCCTCCCGCGGCATTGGTATCTACACAATTAGAGCCAACGAGTATTGGCTCCCCTTGCCCCAAGTGGACTTGCAGTTCTCGCTTCACCCTCCCGCGGCATGGGTATCTACACAATTAGAGCCAACCAGTATTGGCTCCCCATGCCTCAAGTGGACGTGCAGTTCTCGCTTAACCCTCCCGCGGCATGGGTATCGACACAATTAGAGCCAACGAGTATTGGCTCCCCTTGCCTCAAGTTGACGTGCAGTTCTCGCTTCACCCTCCCGCGGATAGTGACGTTCCCGTTAGCCCGCGGGAGGGTCGGACTCACGACGCGGCCGGGGAGGGAACTGGACCACTATTCTGCTTAGTTGAACTGCTACTCGTTCCAATTCAAGCGATTTCGAAAACACGTTCTCGCCTGTTGCTTTACCTGCCAGTGCCGAGTGTTCCTAGAGTAGAGCATTTGTCCCCAAATGCTCCCCCCCGCACTTACCCCACCCTTACCCCCCGAACAGTTGAGGACAACTGTTCTACAATCCAACCCCTTTCAGCGCTCCGATGAGGCGATCAAGATCTTGTTCGTTGTTGTACACATGCGTCGAAATTCGCAGGGCGTTGTAATCGCACTGCCGCTCGGGTTCCAACTCGCAAGTCGGCGGCAGCGGCTTGACCTCCACTTGGAACTCGGTCGCTAGCCGTGCCGCCACATCCGCGCTGCGGCTGGCCGCCGGCAAAGTAAACGCGCTCAGCCCGGTTGCACGCGGCGCTTCATCGCCTTGCAACAGCGGCCGCAATCGAGTCTCCTCCGCCAGCCGCTCCGTCAGCCTCCGCCGCAGGTCCTGAATCCGAGCCGCCACGCGATCGCCGCCCAACAACTTCTGCAAGTCAATCACCGACTGCCAGGCCATCAACTGGGCAAGATTCCGAGTCCCCGTGCAGGGGGTTACCGCCGCGAAGCTCCAGTCGACCAGCGCCGGACGAATCTGCTGCTGGGCCGCTCGGCGGATATACAACAAGCCCAATGACTTCGGACCCATCAGCCACTTATGGCCGCTGCCGACCAGCGCATCCACATCCAACGCAGAAAAGTCCAGTGGGAACATCCCCAGCGATTGCGCGGCGTCGCAGACCAGCAACACATTGCGCGGACGAAGCCGTGGGCCCAGTCGCTCGATCGGCAGGCGGATTCCCAAGTACGAATCGACCTGGCTCAGGCAAACCAGCCGAGTCTTGTCGGACAACTGCGCTTCCAGCCGGCCGATAAATTCCTCGTCCCAGTACTCCGGCACGGGGAGCTCCACGTACCGCAGCGTCAGACCGTATCGCTTCGCATAGTGCTTCCAAATGGCTTGGCAAGACAAGTGCTCGTGGGTCGACAAGACGACTTCGTCATGGGGAGCCCAATCGATCCCGGCGGCGATGGCAGCGATCCCGGACGTGGCATTCTCAGTCAAAGCCAACTCGTCCGGCCCCGCATTCCAATAGGTGTACATTTGTACACGTACCTGCTCCACGCGCCGCACCAACCCTTCGCGCCACAGGTGCTCGAACGGATTCTGCTCCAGTTCGCTCGCTGTCCGCCCGAGCTCGTCGAGCATGAACTTCGGCGTGCAGCCGGCGCTCCCCGTATTGAGGTAGGTGATCGCCGGATCCAGCCGGAGTTCCTGGCGGAGGGACTCCCAGTCAAAATCGCTCGAGGCCAACCCGACGCGATCGCGAAATTCTGCCAACGTCGCCGAGCAGCGAGGAAACGCCGCGGCAGCCAGCCCAGAACAGCCCGCAAAAAACTCTCTCCGCCGCATCCCAACCCCTCGCTGTATCGATTGCACCTCTGGCATCATTGTATTTCAAAGAACAGGAGGCCACCGAGGAAACGGGGACGGCTCGGCCGCACGACGCCCTGGGAAGGACGGTCTGACAACGACCAACGCACTCCTCAACCCAATTTCACCCTCCCGCGGACTGTTACGCTCGCCATTAACCCGCGGGAGGGTCGGCCGCACGACGCGGCCGTTGAGGGACGGTCTGCTAACGACCAACGCACTCCGCAACGCAATTTCACCCTCCCGCGGACTGTTATGCTCGCCATTAACCCGCGGGGAGGGTCGGCCGCACGACACGGCCGAGGAAGGACGGTCTGCTAACGTCCAACGCACTTCACAACCCAATTTCACCCTCCCGCGGACTGTTACGCTCGCCATCAACCCGCGGGGAGGGTCGGCCGCACGACGCGGCCGGGGAGGGGAAATTCACTCCCCCGTGACGATCCTCACCACGCGCAACACCCGCCCCAGGTCCGCCCACGCCCCTTGCCCAACGCATTCGAATTCGGTCTACTCGTACGCTCCGGTAACCGAACTTTTCGCGTTCGAGGCTGTCCTTTAAAAACAGTTCTCGCCCCTACAAGCCGGTCGGTTCCCCGAAGCCCCTATAGCTCAATTGGTAGAGCAATTGACTCTTAATCAATAGGTTCTTGGTTCGAGTCCAAGTGGGGGCACTTAGATCCTTTCCCAAGACCCTCTCCCCGCCGCGGGGGAGAGGGCAGGGTGGCGACCCTTTTCGGCTCAAAAGATGACCTTGACCTGGGTGACTTGGGGTATTCGGCAGGGTAGTGACATGGCGATAGCTGCCATTGTCGTTTGGTCGACATGTCCGTAGGCCTGACTGTTTGGCCGAACGACAATGAAAGCCGAACAAGGCGATCCACCCAAGTCGCCGAACAGACGCAAATTTGAATCATAGTTTTTTGGCGGCGACTGCGTGATCGCCAGCGTTCTGCCACTGAGTAACTCTGAATGAACAGCGAAGCCATAGTCGCTCGCGTGACTGAAGCAAAGACACCTCGAGACTTACCGCAGCTTCTGCAGGATCTTGGATCCATCGATCCGCACTTGCTCTTCAAAACGTTGTTTCCGATTGCAACAAACCGACAGGGTGTCGATAATGGCCCGGTAGCGTTCAGCGCATACACACTCTATAACCTTGATCCGCCATGCGGCATTGCCGCAGAGGACGCGATCCAAATGTTGATTGGCAACGAATGGGACATCAGCATCGAGGAGGTTCCATGGTATTTGACAAATCAATTTGGCTGTGAATGCGTGAAACGATGTGTCCAAGACTTGCAATGTACAATGACAGAGGACGAGGCGTGCGTTAGACTGCGAGCGATACTCTACTGGTCCGCACTCACTCCGGATCGTGGCAGAACAATTAGGTGAACCCAAGCCGCCGATAGAGTCGTTACTTACATCAAAATCAATCGCGGCGGCTGGGTTACCGCCAGCGTTATTTGCTTCGGAGCATCAATGTGTTTTGGAAGCGCAGACATCCATTAGCAAAACTCAACGCAAGTGACGTGCATTCAATCCGCTGCCCCGAATGTCACCTTGCAAGCTTGAATTGGGATGGCGTCATTTACAGATCGCTTGTGGAACGAACGGTGAGTGGGGCGGTTTCGAAGGGACAGATTGGGTTGCTATGCGAAAGCTGTAGGATTGGAATCGTATTTGACGTGACCGACTTCTCTCGACGCGCTTTTGACTTGGAACGCATAGTTCGAGGGAACGACGTGCCTGAGAATGTAAGCAGCATCGGACCAGTTGATCGTGATCGACTGAGGGAACTGAGAAATGGTATCGGTAGTGCTGTTTTTGCGACGGAACTAAGGTTATTCGAAATGATGGCACGCGAGAAGGACACAATCTGCTGGTACTCGACCGTCTTTCAATCACTATCGGGATCTGCTGGCTACGCTATCGTCCGCGATGGGTCGATTGTCGCTACACTGACTACAATACAAAGCTAGGACTGCAAATAACAATGGCATGCAACGAAGCCCTCGATCAGGCGTTTTGACTTGCGTAGAGTCAACTGCTCGGGCTCGCTGATGCCCAACGTTCCCCGACTGAGATGTGACCTTCACGGAACGTACACGTCATTTGTTCCACTCCGAAGGCACTGCACCCGAAACACAGCTCAGAATGAACTCTGATCATCCATCAATCGTGGAATGCAAAAGCACTGTCCGTCAGTCCAACTGGGATGAGAACCAATTCGCGTTGGTGATGGCTGCCAACACTTTGATGGAAAACTGCGAGACGGATCCTGCGATCAACATTGACGACGGACTTGCGTGTCTTGATCACCCAGGCGTTGTTGCCGAGATGGGCGCGAGAATTCTGTATGTTTTGACTGGGCGCGATGGCCTTGGTTGGCACGGGGCTGGCTATAATGATCTACCGTTCCACGTCGACAAAAAGAACTGGCTGGCATACCTTGCAGACCAGGCGAAAAGCGGGGAACAATGACATGCACCGAAGGACGCGAGCCAAGCGATTTGGCAATGGTTGGTCTTTCACGCGTCCTCGGTGATGTCCGCCGTTCGTTGCCTCAATACTCTCCCGTCGCGTTAATGATCAATGGTGGCCAATCCGTGTTGAGCGGTGAGAACATCACTTGGTTCGAGCGGACTTGAGCGGCAACGTAGAAACGCAATTCACTGACTTTATCGCTTAGCACG
>JBGSLW010000250.1:0-4766 GCA_041740495.1 Pirellulaceae bacterium | reverse complement strand
GGGACCGCCAGACCTGCGTGCACCGCGCTTCCGCCAGCTTCGGGCGGCGAGCTTGCGGTATCTTGGGTGGCGGTGGGCTCGTTCGACGCGTCGGCGGCGCTCTCTGGAACCGCTCGCGGTAGCAACTGCGAGGCGGTGGGAAGGCGAGTACTGGCGTTGGCTGCCGTTGGCAACGCGGCGCGGTTCAATTCCGCGCTCGGCGGCAGCGAATTGGCTGAGGATTGCGTCGCTTGAGCCCCGGGGGCGGAAGCGCCGCCACTCAGGATGGCAGGAACCTTCGATGCCTCTTGGGGCGAGCCTTGGAACGAGGTCTGCTGTGCCGAATAAGCTGATTTGGGAGTCGCTCCCCCGAACCGCATCGGTTCGTCCGGCGTCGTCGTCCCTCGCAGTGATCGAAATTGTTCGATGTCGGACGATCCCAAGCGAGCCGGCATGGACCGCATCGATGGCTGCGTCGGGGGTGTGGGGGTTTGCGCGGCCGCACCGGCGGCGGTGAACAAACTGAGCAATACGGCGGCAACTCGAATCTTCATGGCAGACCTTATGTCGAATTCTGGGGACATCCAATCTGCGTATCGGTCAGGCAAACTCTCCGAGTTGAATCAATCGTCCGGATTCGGTTGAACTTTTCCGGTGAGGCAAAATGGGAAGCTAGCGAGGGGGAAGGACTTGTGGCCGGGCACTACGCTCCATCCCAAAACACAGCTTCGCATCCCATTGAGATTAGCCGCCTGGCACTAGCCTGCGGTTTCCGGTGTTGGCTGCGCGAAGAAACCGCAGGCTAGCGCCATGCGGCTGATGTTTTCGGACAAAGTCTAGTATTTTGGGCGAAATTGTGGGGGGATCCGGCCTGCAAATGCCGCAACGTGCAACTTCAAGACTCTCCATCCCAAAACACAGCTTCGCACCCCATTGAGATTAGCCGCCTGGCGCTAGCCTGCGGTTTCCGGTGTTGGCTGCGCGAAGAAACCGCAGGCTAGTGCCATGCGGCTGATGATTTGGGACAAAGCCTAGAAGGAATACGGCCACGAATCAGAGATTGAAGCGGCCGCTTCAGCCATCTTGCTAGCGAGATTCGGGGCCCCGCGCGACCCAAAATGCGAGATGGCAAACTATGCCGATTAAAAAAGCTTTTCCGACGAAAAAGGCCTTAACGTTTGGGCCGTCGTTGACGATGGAAGGGATTGACGGGTACGGCCTGCGCCGTGCACCGCGGGTTGAGCGCATTTCCTTCCCCAACGGGCGACGATCGATGAGCCTCAAGTTTTTCTTCAACCATCGTTGGCTAATGCCTGGAACGGTCGCCGTGCTGGGTGGCTTGTGGTTTGCCTCGCAGATACCGGAGACCTGGGTCCTGCTGGGGTATTCCGAAATCTCGTCCGAGTCCGGGGCGGCGGTTGCGGTCGAATATCCGCCGAGCGATCTAGACAGAGGCGCCCCGTCGGCTTTGGAGCGAATGACGGATGCGGATGCTGCCCAATTCGCCGCGATCGGAACGGATGCGACGCGCGGTGATGCCCAATCGCCCAACACATATTCGGTGATTCAAGTCGGCTACCAAGAGCCGGCGACCATCCCGGCGGCCGCGACGGGTCGCGAATACAGGATCAGCAATATCCCGTTAGAGAGTTTCGAACAAAAAATGTTGGATATCTGGGGAGATCGCTTGAGCGTGAGCGCCTCCGCCGATGGGCAGCAGCTGCAAGTGGCGCTGCCGACGCCGGAGCGGGCCGCGGGGGCGATGCGAATCGACCGGTCCACCGGCAAGTTGACCTTCGATGGTCCGCCCGAGCTGGTCGACAACTGGTATCGGACGATGACGGCGCTCGACGTGGCGGAGAATCTTCCGGGTGGGGTTCGTCCGGCGGTGTTGGACATGCAAGCCGCGGAGCCCGCCACGATTCAAAAAGCGATCGCCATGATGAGCGAGGCGAAGATCGTCGCTCAAGAAACAGGGGATCCCCAGGAGCCGCAACGCCCCAATGTGCAACGGACGATACCGTTGGGGAATCCGCAGGGCCAGCCGAACGTCGTCGGAGTTCCCAACCAGGATCCGGCCCAGGTTCCGGGAGCGCAGGACGAACAGCGCGGCTTGGCTCGCTCCGTTCAGATCCAGGTCATCCCGGAGCTGAACGCGATCATCGTCAACGGATCGCCGGAAGATGTGGACTACGTCACCCGCGTCCTCAACAACTTGATCAGTTCCGCGGGCGCCGCCCAGCCGGAGATCGAATACTATCCGTTGCAGCACGTTTCCGGGCCGACCGTGGCGACGCAGTTGCAGACGTTGTACGACAACAACTTCGCGCCGCAGCAAGGGCCGGTGACGATCAACGCCACCGATCAGCCGAATCGCCTGCTGTTGATCGGCCGCAAGGAAAACCTGGACCTGGTCAAACGATTGATCACCGCGATCGACGTCCCCTCCGACGATCAAACGATCCAATTCAAGACGATACGACTGCAGTACATGTCGGCGATCGACGCCAAGAATCGACTCGATCAGTACTTCGCCCAGACGATCAACAACCAACAGACGTCGCCGGTCACCGTGATCGCCGATTTTCGCTCGAACACCTTGGTGGTGAAGGCGGGTGCGGCGAACCTCTCGATCGCCGAGAGTTTGATCGCCCAATTCGACGTCGACGGCAGCAATTCGACGAATATCGTGAAAATCTTTCGCTTGCGGAACGCGGTGGCCAGCGAATTGGCCAGCGTCCTGCAAGATGCGATCAACGGCCAGCAGTTCAACAGCGGCCAAGGCCTGATCCAGCAGGGGCAGCAAGGGGGCTTGGGCGGCGGCGGCGTCGGCGGCGGAGCCCAACAAGGGGTGACCGGCAACGCGCCGCAATTGGGCGAACAAGGCTACGCCCAATCCAACGTCCGCTCCGTGCAATTGAAGACGATCGATCGGGAGGGGAACACCGTCGAAGGAAAAATCTTGTTCGACGTACGGGTGACATCGGATGCCAGCGCCAACGCGGTGATCGTGAACGGTCCCGAGGAATCGATGAACCTGATCGGGGCGTTGATCGATCAGTTGGACGTGATCCCCGACGTCGAGTTGAAAGTCAAAGTCTTTCAACTGGTCAACGGCGATGCACAGACGCTGGTCACTGCCCTGCAACAGCTCTTCGGCGCCAACCAGACGCAAGGATTTGCCCAAGGAGGCGGGAATATTCAGAGTCAACTCCCGCTGGCGACGACCTCCAACACGGATGGGGCCAGCCTGGCTGGATTGCGGTTCAGCGTCGATAGCCGAACCAATTCGATCATCGTTTCCGGCCCCGATGCGGACTTGCAGGTGATCGAGGATTTGCTGTATCGACTGGACGAACAAGCGTCGAACGGGCGCGAGCTCCGCGTGTATCGCTTCAGCAACGCGCCGGTCGAGGACATCGCCAATAGCTTCAACGAATACTTGACGACGTACGACACGGTCAACGCGAACGACCCGTTCGCCTTGGCCGCCATCGAACAGACCCGTCGCAATATTATCGTCGTGCCGGAGGTGGTGACCAACTCGCTGCTCATCAGCACCACGCTCGACAACTTTGCACGACTGGAGCCGGTGCTGCAGGCGCTGGACCGTCGTCCGCCCATGGTCAAGGTCAAGGTGTTGATCGCCCAGGTGAACCTGAACGCCTTGGACGAATTCGGGATCGAAGTCGGTCTGCAGGATTCGATTCTGTTCGATCGCGGACTCAGCAATATTCGTTATCCATTCAACGGGGTTCAGCTGGGGAACGACAACACGGCGTTGTCGTTGGGGACTCGCGAGTTGCTGGCGGGGCAAGCCTTGTCCAACTTGAATGTCGGCCGCACCAACACCACCGCGGGCTACGGCGGTCTGGTATTGTCCGCCGGCAACGAGTCGATCAACGTCTTGTTACGGGCGCTGAAAGACCGGAGTGCGCTCCGCGTCCTGGCCGATCCGTTCGTGATGACGATGGATAATTTGTTGGCCCGCGTGCAAGTCGGTCAGCGCGTCCCTTACGTGACTAGCGTGAACCAGGCGAATGGTGTGATCAGCAACGGCGTCGAATTCCAGGACGTGGGGGTGATCATCGAGATTACTCCGCGGGTCAGCCCCGACGGCATGATCGTGATGACGGTCAATGCGACCAACAGCAGCTTGGATCCAGACGAAGGGGTCCCGATCTTCACCGATCAGAACGGAAACGTCACGTTTTCGCCGATCATCAATCAAACCACGGCGGAGACGACGGTGATGGCTCGCAGCGGTCAGACGGTGGCCTTCTCCGGCCTGATGCAGGAGTCGAAGGCGGACACCCGCCGCGGGATTCCAATCCTCAGCGATCTGCCGGCCGTCGGCGCGCTGTTCCGATTCGACTCGGAAACCGCCACGCGTTCCGAGCTGTTGATCGTGCTGACGCCGTATCTGCTCAGCTCCGACGAAGACATTGAAACCGTGAATACCACCGAGTACCAGCGGATGCACTGGTGCCTGGGGGATGTGTTGGCGGCACACGGAACATTGGGCTACGACGCCGCCGCGACCGGTGGCCAGTATGTCCCGCGCGCAACGTCCCCGGTGTATTATCCGGACGCGGATCCCTCCGCCCAACAGCCGCATTACGTGAACCCCGATCCCACGGGCTCGTTTTTGCAGCCGACGGGGGCGCCGGGCGGTTCCGGCGACAGGAATCGCCAGTCACCGCCATCCACGCTGCCAGGGGTGAATCCGGAGCCGAGTGGATCCGCCAGCCGGCCGCGGCCGATCCTGGACCTGAACGACGTGCCGC
>JBGSLW010000249.1:0-6068 GCA_041740495.1 Pirellulaceae bacterium | reverse complement strand
CAGATGGTGCCGAACCGCCGCGCCGCCCGCGCCGCCAAACGGAAACGTCGTCAACTGATGCACAATCACGCCTGGAACACTCCCTTGCTCCTGTTCACGCCCTGAGCGAACGGCTTGGTCAATCGCGAAAACTCCTGGGCTTTGCCCCAAATCATCAGCCGTATGGCACTAGCCTGCGGTTTCTTCGCGCATCCAACACCGGAAACCGCAGGCTAGCGCCATGCGGCTGAACTCAATGGGACGCGGAACTGTGTTTTGGGAAAAAGCCTAGTGCGCGGTCGAGCGATCATCGATAGGTTCCGTCAAGCTGCCCGCCGCCGGCGGTGTTGGTCTTGTGTCAGCAGGACATTCTCGAGCATCGCCTGGGGACCTCGCTTGACGAAGTGGACTCGCACTTGCCGCCGCCATCGTTCCAATTGACCGGAAAATCGCTGCCACGCCGTGTCCGCAAACTGCCCGCGTTGCAGGGCGACGGCGCATCGTTGTACAAACTGGTCCTTGTCCTGCATGAAGCCGTGCAGAATCACCTTGGTCGGATCCGCAACGTCTCGCTCGGCTCTTTCGACCGTCGAAAAGCAGATGAGTTCCGTATGGTGCACTCCCCGTACCGCTTGGACGTACGGGTAAACCGCCATGTCAAATACGCCTTGCCGAGCCGCTGGAGGCATCTGCATCGCAAAGCTCTTGGCGTAGCACGCTCCCCCGTTGACATGTGAATTCAACAGTCGCTTAGGACGCCGAAAGATCCGGTGACGATAGACATCGGGGACCACATTCCCCATCAGCAACCGGGATGCCGCGGGAATCGCGGCCCAACCCGCGTCCAGTCGATCCATCCAGTCCGGCTTGACGATCGTCATGTCGGACTCGAGCCACAAGCTGAATCCCGGCGCCTGATTCATCTCCTGGGCGACGTAGTCCAACGCGTCCCAAAACATCGCGGTCGGACCTTGCGGATAGCCAAAAACCTGCGTTGGACATTGGAAACTGGTCGTTGGCGCCAACCGGCTGTAAGCATCGTGCAACCGAGCGGAAATCGCGATCTTTGGGCTGGCTGCCAAAAGGAATTCGTAGCGTGTCTGCTGCCGGCCGAATTCCTCCAGTACCTGTGCCAACAGCAGATAGCGCGACACTTCGGACTCGCAGAAATACGGAAGAATAACGACGTGAGATGGTTGGTCCGCCGAAGTCAACGCCAAGCCCCCAATACAAGGAAAACCAGCCGAAATACATGGCTTTTTTATGGAAGTACAGTGGACAGGGTCAATCTCAACCTCACGCAGTCGCTAGCAAATCCTTTTCGCCCTTCCTTTGCCCCTCCCGTCATTCCTTCGCCCTCCCGTCATTCCTGCACCCTTCCGTCATTCCTGCGCCCTACTGTCATTCCTGCGCAGGCAGGAATCCACACGTGTGGGCATCCTGCCACCTGTGGATTCCGGGTCTCAGCCCGGAATGACTCCGAGCGCCATAGCCGTCCGCACCTTAATCCCTACCGTCATTCCTGCGCCCTACCGTCATTCCTGCGCCCTACCGTCATTCCTGCGCAGGCAGGAATCCACACGCGTGGAGTATCCCGCCATTCGTCAATTTCGTGGCTTGGCCCGGAATCCTCGAGAGCGAACCAGAAAACAAGTCGGAAATAGCCTTCACAAGGGGTATTGCCAATCGGGAGGCGATCCGATATCCTTATTGAGACTGATTATCAATAGCGTTTTGGGTCAGGCCCATGGAATTGATTCCGCTGAAATGTGTCCCTTGTGGGCAAATCGTCGAGGTTGCGGAGTTGACCGGCGACTACTCGCAGACCCAACGTCTCTGTGAATTGGGATTGACCACCGGCTGTCGATTCCAAGTCTTGCAGCAGGGGAGCCCCTGCATCATTCGGCTCAGTGGATCGAAGTTATGTTTTCGCGACAACGAAGCGACGAACTTGATGGTGCGCCTGCCGGCGCCGCAACCGGCGGAAGCTTGAGCTTGGCTGCGGTCGATCGCGATCTGCCGTTCCGGGTGGTGGATATCCTGGGGGACGATGCAATTTCCGCGAGATTGCTGGAGATGGGGGTCGTGCCGGGAACCACCGTGACGGTGATTGGCGCCGCGATGGCGGGGGACCCGATTGAGTTGGATGTGCGCAACTACCGACTGACGATCCGGCGGCGCGAGGCGGAGCGCGTGTTGGTCGAACCTGCCCGCGAGTAAGTCTCCGTCGGAACGAATCCGCGATGACCAGCATTCCCGCATTGTCGACAAGTACCTTGACCGTTGCGTTGGTGGGGAATCCCAACACGGGAAAGTCGACGATCTTCAATGCGCTCACGGGTTTGCACCAGCACGTGGGAAACTACCCGGGGGTTACCGTCGAGAAGCGCACCGGACGTTTCGAACAAGGCGGGCGTCGCGTGCAGCTGATCGATCTGCCCGGAACCTACAGTTTAGCCGCGCGATCGGCGGACGAGTGGGTGGCGGTCGACGTCCTTACGGAAAGATCCAACATCGGCCGGATCGACGTGATCGTGGTGATCGTGGATGCCAACAACTTGGAGCGAAACCTCTTCCTGTTTACGCAAGTCGCCGAATTGGGGCGCCCGATCGTAGCCGCCGTGAACATGATCGACCTGGCGGAACGGAACGGGATTGCAATTGACTGGAATCTGTTGACCGAACGACTGGGAATTCCCGTCGTACCGCTGCAAGCGAACAAGGGGCGCGGCCTGCGCGAATTGAAAGAGGCCATCGTCCAGGACCGAGCCGCGCCCGACCTCGACACCAGCGGCTTTTTTCCGGCGCCGGTGCGGGACAGCGTCCAGCGAATTGCTTCGGAACTCGACGGGTCGACGCCGTCGCAGGCAAGGTTTTTGGCTCGGCGGCTCCTCTTCGATCCATCCACGGTGTTGGCACAACACTTTCCTCAGCATCCGGGTCTGCCGGACGCCGTCCAGGAGGAAAGGCAACGCCTGGTGGCTGCCGGCTTCAAGCTCAGTTCGCTGGAATCGCTCAGCCGCTACGCCTGGATCGAACGTTTCCTGCAGGGGATCGTGCGTCGCCCGGCTCAACGCGTAGTCACGATCAGCGATCGGATCGACGCGGTCCTCACCCACCGCCTGTGGGGGACGCTCATCTTCGCGACTGTGATTTTGCTGATGTTCCAGGCGGTGTTCGCCTGGTCGCAACCGTTGATCGGGTGGATCGAAACCGGATTCTCCGCCGTGCAGTCTTGGCTGACGATTTGGTTGCCCGCGGGCGCCTTGCAGTCGCTGATCGTCCAAGGCGTGTTGGGCGGTATCAGCGGCGTCCTGGTCTTTCTCCCCCAAATCTTGATCCTGTTCTTTTTCATTGCCTTGTTGGAGGACTGCGGGTATCTGGCGCGGGCGGCGTATCTGATGGATCGCCTGATGTCGCGGGTCGGTTTGAGCGGAAAGTCCTTCATCCCGCTGCTCTCGTCGTTTGCGTGCGCGATCCCCGGCGTCATGGCGACTCGGATTATCGAGAACCCTCGCGATCGCCTGGTGACTATTCTGGTGGCCCCCCTGATGAGTTGCAGCGCCCGGCTACCGGTCTACACGCTGTTGATCGCAGCGTTTGTACCCAAGTCCAAATTCCTGGGAGGTTGGCTCACGCTGCAGGGGTTGACTTTGTTCGCACTGTACCTGATCGGCATTGTCGTTGCGGCGGGTGTCGCGATATTGCTGAAGCTGACGCTACTCCGCGGGGAGACGCCCCCCTTTGTGATGGAGTTGCCCGAATACAAGACGCCGTCGTGGCGGCAGGTACTGCGGCGGATGAGCGAGCGAGGTTGGGCGTTTGTGCGGCGGGCCGGGACGCTGATCGTTTCGGTATCGATCTTGATCTGGGCGGCGACCTATTTTCCACGGACGATGGACGCACCGGTACCGCCGCCCGCCAATACTTCAGCGGCCGTCGCGAACACAGGCGCCGTGCCGGCGATCGATCCGACACATCTGAATTCGGAGGGGGACGAGGCAGCCGCCGCGGCGGCGCAAATCCGCAACAGCTATTTAGGCCGGTCGGCTCGAACGATCGAGCCGTTGGTTCGGCCGTTGGGGTGGGATTGGAAAATCGCCGCCGCGGTCATCGCGTCTTTCCCCGCCCGCGAGATTTTCGTCGCGGCTTTGGGCGTCTTGTACAGCTTGGGCGAGGATCAGAACGAAGAGTCCGAAACGCTGCGCGAGCGGCTGCAGAACGCGAAATTCGACGGGACCGACCGTCCGATCTATACCTTGCCCACCGCATTGTCGTTGCTGGTCTTCTTCGCGCTCTGCGCCCAATGTTTCAGTACACTCGTAGTGATCGGCCGGGAAACCAACAGCTGGCGTTGGCCGGTCTTTACGTTTGTCTACATGACGTCGCTTGCCTATCTGGCGGCGTTGGTCGTGTACCAGGTGGGGACTCGGCTATGAGCACATTGTGGCAAGAGGGTCTCGTGGGGCTATTGATCGCCGTCGCCGCGGCGGATTTGTGCCGGCGCGTCGTTGGCGTTTGGCGGGCGGTTCGATCTCCGCACCAAGGCTGTCGCGGTTGTTCCACAGGCTGTGCTGCCGCGGGCAGTCCCCTCCGAGCACAGCCTGCCACGGATCGACTGGTTCAAATCGACAAGTCGGCTTCCGGTCACGGCGCCCGTCCCCGCCCCCAATGAACTCCCGCGTCGCAAGTCGACTTCGATGTCTGCTCCCCTTGGTCCGAGGGTTATGGAGTCGGGTCGCTGGGCGCACTCGACTACCTTCGACCATCGCGGTCTCGCTTGCCGCCGCCATAGCGCTGATCTTTGCGGCGCTGACCTTTGCGGCGCTGACCTCCGCGGCACCGACCCAAGAATCGTCCGCCCAGACAATCGAATATCGCTTTCGCGAAATGGGCGTCGAGTTTCGGATGTTGGTTTGCGGGTCGGATCGAACGCGAGTCGAGAATGCATGCGAGGCCTGCCGCCTTCGCGTAACCGAACTCAATCGGATCTTCTCCGATTATGAGGCCGATAGCGAAGTCTGCCGGTTGCACGCAGCGATCGTCGACCAACCGGTCCAGATAAGTCCCGAATTGTACGAGCTCGTCGCACAGAGCTTGCAATTGAGTCAGGCAACCGGAGGGGCGTTTGACATCACGGTCGGCCCGCTCTCCAGGCTGTGGCGCGACGCGCGCCGCCGCGGCGAAGTCCCTCCGGCGGAGGCAAACGCCGTCGCCAAACGAAGTGTCGGCTGGCGGTGGCTCGAGCTTGTACCTCCCGATCGCCTGGTTTTTCGCACCAGCGGTATGCAACTGGATTTCGGCGGGATCGGACAAGGCTATGCCGCGGACGCCTGCCTGAAAATTTTGGCGGAGGCCGGGTTCCCGTCCGCGTTGGTCGACGCCAGCGGCGATATTGCGATCGGGATGGCTCCGCCGAATCGCCCGGAGGGGTGGCGGATCGGAGTCGCCGCGGACCCCGACGCCCAGGAGTTGACTCGCTTTCTCAAGCTCTCCTGCTGCGGTGTGTCGACGTCCGGCGATGATCAGCAACACCTGCAGCGCGGCGCCGATCGGCTCAGTCACATCTTCGACCCGCGCACCGGCGAACCGCTGGTCAACGCACCGCGACTGACCGTGATCGCCGCCGACGCGACCACTGCCGACGCCTATGCCTCGGCGCTCAGCGTTCTGTCGGCCGATGAAGGAATGGTGCTTGTCGAAAAAACGTCGGGAGTCAGTGCGCTGTGGTCGTTTCAGCGCGACGAATCCAATGGGGAGCCTGGTCAGCAATCCTCCTCCCGCTTCCCCAAATTCGTAACGACGCCCGATCGTTAGCCGATCGGGGTACTCTCGCAAACCCCAACGATCGCCGACGTAGCTGGAGCGTCCAGGAGAAATCCGGCCGTTCGAGGTCGGGACCGGGAGCTGTTTCGTTAACGCTGACACGATCGGTGCGGCTTACAAAGCCGCAGTACAAATCGGAGCGGTTTACAAAGCTGCGGCACAAATCGGTGCGGCTTACAAAGCTGCAGTACAAATCGGAGCGGCTTACAAAGCTGCGGCACAAATCGGTGCGGTTTACAAAGCTGCGGAACAAATCGGTGCGG
>JBGSLW010000248.1:0-15951 GCA_041740495.1 Pirellulaceae bacterium | reverse complement strand
GGCGGGGGGAGAGGGGAAGGAACGGAAGGAGTCGCCGAAATTGAGAATTGAGAGGCGCGACGAGTAAAAAGGGGTACAGCTTCCCGCCTACCCAACAATCAGTTCGATCTCCAGTTGTTTTTGCGCGGAGAGCGAATTGGTGATGAAGCAGGACGCTTCCGACTTTTCCAGCAGCAGTTTGGCGCGGTCGGGCGGCGAGTCGGCTGGGATCGTGAGTTTGGCCACGATCTGAATTTCCGTGAAGCAGACCTTGCGCTCGACGCGGTCGAGTTTCCCGGTGGCGGTGCATTGCAGGTCGGTCCAAGTGAACTTGCTGGCGGCAGCGATGGCGCGGAACGACAGGACGAAGCAATCGGCGACGGCGGCGACCAGAAGGTCCTCGGGGGACCATTGGTCTCCCGGGCCGCCGAATTCGACGGGTGCTGCGGACGGGAGGGTCGGCAATCCGGTCCGGGTCAGTGTGACCCATTGGTCCGGGCGACCTGCCGCGGAGACCGAGTAGTGATGAGGATATTGGCTCATGCGAGGAAATCGTGAAGGGAAGTTCGAGTTGACTGGAAAGCGTGAAATTTCGGGGATGGCGAGGACCATGTCAACCCACCGACCGGACGGGAGCGAGTCGAAGTGGTCGAAACCGCAGATGAACGCGGATGCACGCAGATCGAGACGATCCATGAATCCGACTCCTTGCCAATCTGGCGTGGGGATAGGGGTTGTGCGAGAATGTCGGCCGCTGCAACCGCCGCAGACAGCAGCAGTTGTCGAAACTTGGAAGCTTTGGTGCAAGGAGTGTGGTATGGCGCGCAGCGTAGGGATCGTGTCGAAACGCCTCTGGGGGATCGCGTGGGTTGCTGGGGCGATTGGAGCTCTGCTCGTCGCCCATCACGCCGGTGCTGCGCCACCGGAAGATTGGCCGCGATGGAGCGGCACCCAATGCCAAATGGTCTCGAACGAGACGGGCTGGTCGTTCAATTGGCAGGCCCAGCCGCCGAGTTTGGCCTGGACCGCAGAGTTGGGGGTCGGGTTCAGCAGCGTGGCGGTGGTCGGAGACCGCGTCTACAGCATGGGGTACGAGGATGAAAACGACGTCGTGCATTGCTTGAACGCCTCGACCGGCGAGCGACTGTGGCGGTTTGCGTATCCCAGCCTGCGGATGGCGAACCTGCACGACGGGGGGCCGGGATCGACCCCAACCGTGGCAGGTGAACATGTGTACACTATTGGGCGCGAGGGGCATTGTTACTGCCTGTCCGCGAGCGACGGAAGGGAAGTCTGGCGGCAGTTCGTCCCGGATTTGACCGGGGTAAAGGCCCCCGCCTGGGGTTTTACGACGTCACCCTTGATCCGCGACGGTCGCGTGATCCTGGAGATGGGATGCATGATCGCACTCGACGCCCAAGATGGCTCGTTGGTCTGGAAGAGTCAGGCTCACCCCCCCGGGTATGGATCGGTGATTCCGTTCCAACACGGCGAGAGACAGTTCCTGGCGACGCTCAACAACGAAGGGCTGATGGTCGTCGACGCGGGCAGCGGGCGAGAGGTGGCTTTGCAAAAATGGACGACCAGCTGGGACACGAACTCGACGACCCCCATTCATTCCGACGGACAGCTGTTTATTTCGACCGGTTATGAACGGGGTTGTGCGGCCTACCGGTTCGATGGTGCGCAGTTGACCGAGGTCTATGCACATCGGGAACTGAGTAACCACATGAACAATAGCATTGTCTACCGGGGACATGTGTTCGGGATCGACGGGAACACGACCGATCGTGTCCACCGGCTGGTCTGTCTGAACGCAGAGACGGGGGAGAAGAAATGGAGCAAGCCAGGGACCGGTTGCGGCAGTATTCTGATTGTCGACGGAAACCTGCTGGTGCTCAGCGACAAGGGGATGCTGGCGTGTGGTCCGGCGGATGGGAGCGAGTTTGTACCGACGGGGAAGTTAGCGGCGCTAACGGGTCGCTGCTGGACGGTGCCGGTGTTCTGCAACGGCAGAATCTATTGCCGGAACAGCGCGGGGATTTTGGTCTGCTGGGCGTTGCAACCGAGCGGCGGCGCGTCGGGGATCGTGGCGGAGCGGCCGGTGGAAAAATTGGCTGAGGAGAGGAAGGAATAGGTAGGGGGAGGAGGATTGGAAGGTTCAAGACTTAGGAGGTAAGAGGGGGGACAGAAAAATAGGGGGCAGAAAAATAGGATGGAGGTATGGGACGGGGGGAATGGAAGATTCGAGAGGGAAGACGGGCGGACAGGAAGATTGGAGACAGGAAAATAGGAGAAGGGAGAAGAAAAGAGGGGAAAAATAAGAGGGAGAGAGATTAGAGGGGGGGAGATCGGGAGGCAAGAGTTTGCCGGGTTATCTAGCTCTTGTGGGGCGCGTCGGTGGTGGAGCGCAGCCGGCTAAGGACTTCGCCGGGGGTCGGAAAACGGCCGAGCTGTTTCTTCGAGAAAATCAGCTGGTCCTCGCGATACACTTCAAATATCCCGCCGCCCAATTTCACTAATTCCGAGTCGGCGCCTAGCTCTTGCTTCAATTCCGCGGCCAAACTGGTCGCTTGAGGCAAGTAGTTTCACATGCCGCAGTATTCGATGCGAATTTTCATGAAAGCTCTTTGAGGTTGAAGACAGGAATCGATTGGAAACCAGGGCCAATCATCGGAACTGCGTTCGATTATTCTCGATTCGACGCGACGCGACAAGTCTTGGCGGATGGGAAAGCGTTCATCGGGTGAGGCTGCATGATCGAGATCGGGTGGCGAGTCGATGTTTGGCCGACACCGAAAGGCGTAAGCGGGATGAAGATTGATGGGAAGAAAGCCGTCGCCTTTGGCTCGGCGTTAAACAACTTGCGTTAAGCAATTGGTGCTGAACATCGGTGCTGAACAGAAGCCGGAACTTCGAAGACTTGTTCCGGCCTACCGCCTTCAGCCTACCGCCTTCAGCCTCCAGCCTACCCCTGACGGGGCGTCGCTAGGGGAAGCAACACGGGGCTTGGTCTATTGGGTAAAATGGCGGCTTCTGGGTCAACGCATACGCTTTTGGAGAGCCTGATGAATTCGACTGTCGCGCAGCTGGATCCTCAGCCGGTTTGGACTTTTTTCGAGCAACTGAACGAAGTCCCTCGCCCTTCCAAGCGCGAGCAACGTGTGATCGCGTGGGTTTGCGGCGTGGGGGCCAAGTTGGGTTTGAGTACGGAGGTGGACGGAGCGGGGAATGTCGTGATCCGCAAGCCGGCGGCGAAAGGGATGGAAAATCGAGTTCCCGTGGTGCTGCAATCGCATTTGGACATGGTTCACCAAAAAAACGCGGACACATCGTTTGATTTCGAGACACAGGGTATCCAGTCGTTTATCGATGACGGTTGGGTTCGGGCGAAGGGAACGACGCTGGGTGCGGATAACGGGATTGGCGTAGCGGCGATTCTGGCGATCTTGGCGGCCAAGGATTTATCGCACGGGCCGCTGGAGGGCTTGTTCACGATCGACGAGGAGACGGGCCTGACGGGCGCCGCGAATTTGAAGCCGGGTTGGTTGCAGGGCCGAATTCTCTTGAATCTGGATACGGAAGAACATGGAGACTTGTGTATCGGTTGTGCGGGAGGGGTCGACACGGTGGCCCACCGCCAATATCAGCCGACGGCGCCGACCGGCGACCAAGGGGTGCGGATTCAGCTGCGCGGCTTGAAGGGGGGGCATAGCGGGTGCGACATTCACTTGGGGCGTGGGAATGCCAATAAGCTTTTGAATCGCCTGGTGTACTTGGCCTGCAAAGAGTTCGGGGCTCAGCTGCACCGGTTCGACGGCGGGAACTTGCGGAACGCGATCCCGCGCGAGGCGACCGCCGAAATCGTCTTGGCAAAAGGGCAAGCGAACGAGGCCAGGCAAAAACTGGAATCGTTGGCTGCGGAGATCCGTGCGGAGTATCGCCGGGGCGAACCCGAATTGAGTATTGAAATCAGCACCTGTCCGGCGGCTTCGCAGGTGTTAGACGCAGACGCGCAGAAAGATTTGGTCCGAGCGATCTATGCGGCCCCCAACGGCGTTTTCCGGATGAGCGAGGAGATGCCGGGACTGGTGGAAACGTCGACGAGTCTGGCTCGGGTTGCCATCGCGGAGGGAAAGGCGCAAGTCGAGTTCTTGACGAGGAGCTCGGTGGAGTCGGGCAAACGCGACCTGACAACCGCCCTCCATGCCGTGTTTCGCCTGGCGGGTTGCGATGTGGACGATGTGGGAGGGTATCCCGGTTGGCGACCCAACGCCGATTCACCGATTCTGGCGTTGGTCCGACGCGTGTTTGAAGAGCAATTCGGCAGCAAGCCCAACGTGAACGCCGTCCACGCCGGGCTGGAATGCGGAATTATCGGCGGGCATTATCCCGGAATGGATATGATCTCGTTTGGGCCGACGATTCGACATCCCCATTCGCCGGACGAGAAATGCGAAATCGCCAGTGTGAGAAAGTTTTGGGACTTGCTGGTGGCCGTGCTGGCCCAGGTGCCGGACAACGGGTGATTGGCGGGTTGTAGTTTCCAGACCGGCGCTCCACCGAGGCAGGCTCGGTGGGGGCGGTGCGGGTGCGTGATCGGCGGGTTGTAGTTTCCAGACCGGCGCTCCACCGAGGCAGGCTCGGTGGGGGCGTTTGGGGGGTGATCAGAGAAATGGTGCGGCGGTGCGAGTCAGCTCGACGACTTGTTGCCAGATCTCCGGGTTGGCGGCGAGTGCATCGCCGGAGTCGGTTCGGTCGCGACCTTGCCAGTCGGTGAAGCGTCCGCCCGCTTCGCGAAGGATCGGGGCGACCGCGACGGCATCCCAAATACTCAGCCGAGGATCGATCATGATGTCGGCTCGTCCCGTCGCCACCAAATAGTAGCCGTAACAATCGCCCCAGGTTCGGGCGAAATAGACGCGGCGTTCCAGGCTGCTCCAAATCGATTCGGCGTGGCGGCTGGCGAATGTGTGCGCATCCGAGGCCAGTAAGGTGCACTCCGACAATTCCGTCTTCCGGGAAACGCCGGCGGGCGACTCCTGGCCGGAGGCCCGGCTCCAAAAGCAGCCTTGGCCTCGAGCCGCGTGAATGCACTCTCCCAATGCCGGGAAGTACACGGCGCCGCAAATGGCCTGCCCAGCCAGCTCCAAACCGACCATCGTTCCGTACAGCGGGACGCCGCTAATAAAGGACTTGGTTCCGTCGATCGGGTCCAGCACCCAGCGAAAGCCGCTGGTCCCTGCCGCTTCTCCGAACTCTTCCCCCAGGATGCCATCTGCCGGGAAGGCTCGCGCCAACTCGGTGCGCATGCGTTGTTCCGCGTTGCGATCCGCTGCCGTGACGGGAGAAGCATCCTGTTTCCAATCGACCGCAAGATCGGGTTGCTGAAACAGCGGCAACGTCGAGTCTCCTCCCAGGCGAACCAACGTTTGGGCGAACTTCCAGCGGGCCAGCAGGTCCCGTTCGCTGCTCATGGGGCGCCGGCCGCCTTTGCCGGATGAGCGGACGATTGCGGTCGAGCCAGGAATAGACTGTGAATCACCAGCAAGATCGCACCGCACACCAACAGGCTATCGGCGATATTGAAATTCGGCCAAGGATCCAGAAAGCGAACTCCCTCCCATTGGAAGAGAATCCAGTCCCTCACATGGTGTTTGATCGATTCCGGGTAGTCCGTTCGAAACCCGAAACCGAGCCGATCGTAGAGGTTGCCCAGGATGCCGCCGGTGATCAGGCCCAGGCAAACGTTGAGGTAGCGATCGCGGGCGGCTCCGAGTCCAAACAGCCAGACCAGGATCGCCAGCAAGACGACAATCGAGAGCGCCGCGAAGACGAAATGGAATCCGGGGAGCATTCCGAAGAGAGCCCCGGGGTTCGTGGTGGTCTCGATCCCCAAGACATCCGTAATCAGCCAGGTTCGCCGCGGAGGCTGCCCCGGGCGAAAATGTGCGGAAAAGATGAACCCCTTGGTCAGAATGTCTGCCGCAAATCCGGCCAAACCGACCAAGGCGAAAACTGCGAACCGGGTCGTCCAATTCACCGCAGCCGCATCAATGGCGGCCGTTGGATTCGTTTTGGCTGGCGCACTTGACACAGTAAGGCGTGTAGGGGATCGCTTTGAGGCGGGTCTTGGGGATTTTGTGTTCGCATTCGACGCACGAACCATAAACCCCCTCTTCGATTCGTTCAAGAGCGACTTCGATTTCCTCCAAGACTTCGCCGTCATTATCCAACAGCCGCAGGGTGTTATCCTGCTCGAAGGTCTCGCTGCCCAAGTCGGCGATATGGCTAGGGATCGAGGAAGACTCGCTGCTATGCGCTTCGCTGGACTTGACCAAGGCGGTGCTGGTCATGCCTGCCACATCGCCGCGCAGGCGGCGTCGCAAATCCAGCAGCAGCTCTTTGAACGGCTTCATCTCGCTTTTCTTCATACGGTGCAGATCCCCCTGGAATTTGCCGGAATTTAAGCCAAGTAGCGCGCTTTGCCCGCCGTGACAAAGCGTCACATTCTAGAAATCGGGGCTGGAGAGGTCAAACAGAAAGGAGGAGCAACGCCAAATCCATCGGCGCAAGTCGTTGGTATAAAAGAGTTTGCGCGAAATGGATGTTTGCCGAAGAAGAGCTACTTTGCGCCCCGCTTCCTGACGGTCGATCCCAAAAATCGCAGGGATTGTCGTCGATCGGTCGCTCCTATGGTCCTGTTTAACGCCCAGCCAAAGGCGCCGGCTTTTCCACCACCGTTTGCCCGGCACAGCCGGCGCCGTTGGCTGGGCGTTAAACAAGTTAGGCACAGCCGGCGCCTCTGGCTGGGCGTTAAACGAGGAGGGAGGGAGAGAGGTAGGGAGCGGCACAGCCGGCGCCGTTGGCTGGGCGTTAAACGAGGAGGGGGAGGGAGGTAGGGAGCGGCACAGCCGGCGCCTTTGGCTGGGCGTTAAACGAATTAGGCACAGCCGGCGCCTTTGGCTGGGCGTTAAACGAGGAGGGGGAGGGAGGGAGCGGGAAGGCTGGCGACTTGTCAGACAGAATGGACCTCGGCCCATGCGTCGGGCGTCTCCCAGACAGTGACGCGTTTTAGCTCTAAGTCGTAGCTGGTCAACTCCGCGAGCAGTTGCGGGCCGATATCGGTCAGCAGATGCCGAGCCAGATTTTCGGCCGTCGGGTTATCTGGCAGCAGATAGATCTTGTGAGGTTGGACGGAGCGAATCGCTTGGATGGCCTGGGTGTCATCGCGAAAGACGATGAATCCGTGGTCCCAATGTTCGTCGATCCAGCCTTTGAACAGCCGCTTCAACTCCGCGAAATCGACGACGCGGCCCACCGCATCGGTCTGGCGAGCTGAAACAGCGAACTCGGCGATGTAATTGTGACCGTGGAGATTTTCGCATTTGCCGCCGTGCTGCACTAAACGGTGGCCGGCGCAAAAGTGGACTTTGCGGACGATCGTCAACTGCGTGGTGGGCTCAGACGGGGGCATACGCTGCGTGTTGGGGGGCGGTGGGCGTGTTAGGGGGTAGTGGGGGTTGGAGGAGAGTGGTTACGTGTCGCGGGCGCGAAGTTTCTCGTTTTGGGCATGCCGTTGGGCGTCGCGAGCTGACTTCTTGACGAGATTGGCCTCGACCGCGGCGGTCAAGTCGATTCCGGTTTGGTTGGCGAGGCAGACCAGCACGAATAAGACATCGGCCAATTCGTCGGCCAGTTCCGTGGGGGGCTCGTCCGGTTTCGCACTCTGATCTCCGTAGTGGCGGGAGAGGTGCCTGGCAAGTTCTCCGACCTCCTCCATCAGTTGGGCCAAGTTGGTCAGCTCTGAGAAATACCGCACGCCGACCGAGCGGATCCAGCGGTCGACGGCGAGTTGCAGCGGGGCGAGATCGATTTCGGAATTCATCGGGTGATTTCGACGCGGTCAGTCCGGGAAAAAACCTGCTTGAAAATCGCGTCGGCGTGCGGAATTATCAGCCGCCAGGCGCTGGGTAGCGGTTTGTTGGCGCTGCCGCGGTCCGAAACCGCAGGCTAGCGCTTGGCGGCTGATTGTTCAACCAGCTTTCTAGCGCCGGGCAACCACAAGTTCGCCTGCCGCGATATAGTCTAATGCGTCCGCGGGGTTCTCACAGGGGCGTGCGAGGGCGTGATGCGTGGCAGATGCATCGCGCGACGTTTCGGCCAGCGGTTGTCGGGGGGGGCGGAGTTTCGATGCGCATCGTGTTGGGGTACCCAGCGGGACCATGGGAGCGCGAACAGATCGTCGCTGCCGCTGCCAATTCGGGGGTTGGCCGCGAGTTGGAGGTCGTACTGGCGGAGCAAGCCGACTTGCCGCAGCAGCTTCTGGCGGCAGACATCTTTTGCGGGCACGTCAAGGTTCCCGTTCCGTGGAAGCAGATCGTTGCGGCGGGACGCTTGCGATGGATTCAATCGTCGGCTGCCGGATTGGATCATTGCCTGGTCCCGGAAGTAATGGACTCGGAGATCGTCGTCTCCAGCGCCAGCGGAGTTTTTGCCGAGGCGGTGGCGGCCCAAACCGCGGCGTTGTTGTTTGGATTGTTGCGACGGGTGCACGAGTTTCTTCCTGCTTGGCAGGCGGGGGAATTTCGGCGACGGCCGACCGACGACTTGGAGGATAAGACGTTGGGGATCGTCGGATTCGGCGGGAATGGGACGCGGATTGCGGAGGTGCTCGCTCCGTGGCGAGTGACGATCGTGGCGACCGATTACTTTGCAGAATCGTCGGCTACGGCGCTGCGGCGGGTCCTGCCCCCCACGGGGTTGCCGGAGTTATTGGCTGCCGCGGACGTCCTGATCTTGACGGCGCCGTTGACGCCGCAGACGGATCAGATGATCGGCGCCGAGCAACTGGCGCAAATGCGGCCGGGGGGCTATTTGATCAACGTCGGTCGCGGTCGCTTGGTCGACGAGAATGCTTTGGTCGACGCGTTGGCCGCGGGGCAACTGGCGGGAGCGGGCTTGGACGTGACGCCGGACGAGCCGCCGCGGCGGGGGAGTCGCCTGTGGGGCGCGAAGAATTTGATCGTCACCCCGCATGTCGGTGCGCAAAGCGCACGGCGGATCGAAAGGACCACCGCGTTGTTCTGTCAGAACTTGGAAAGGTACTTTGCGGGTGTCCGATTGATCAACGTCGTCGACAAATGGCTGGGGTTTCCGGCGCCGGCCGACCGTTGGCGGACTTGAAAATTAGCCGCGATCGTCGAGTATTTGGCTAGAGACGCCGAACGGTGCTGGCAGATCGATCTGGACGATCAGGTCCGCCGGAGCCTAAGATTGAAAGGTCGCTGCTGCCACGCCCGCTTCGTCTCAATGTCTGTATGCATCTACCAGCCGGTAATGAACTTGATCAAACGGCGACCCATCATTCGGGGACGGTGGAATCCGCGACCTGCGATGAGTTGCTGCACCGCTATGGCGAGTTTGTGGCGGAGAGTCGATTCCATTGGACGACCCATCTGCACTTCCGCCGCAAGCTGGGTTCCGGCGGGCAAGGCGTCGTGTTTCTGACCGAAAAGAAGGGGGCCGATGGATTCACCGTTCCGGTGGCCCTCAAGATTTTTTCCCCGGAGCGCTATCCGGACGCGGAAACCTACGACGACGACATGATCCGGATGGGGCAGGTGTCCGCCCAAGTCGCTCGGATCCAACACGAGTACCTGGTGGGGGTCGAGAACTTCCTGGAACGCGACCGGATCCGCCTGATGGTGATGGAGTGGATCGAGGGATTCGACTTGCGAAGGTTGTTGGCCCCCAGCATGTTCGGAGTGCTCCGCGACCGCGTGAGCACCCGACGGTGGCAATACATGAACGACGTGATCGCCACGATGGGGACGTCCCAGACCCGGTTCAAATCGGGAGTGGCGGTGGCGATTGCCCGGCACTGCTTGTCGGCGTTGGGTGCGTTGCATCGGCGCGGGATTGTGCACGGCGATGTGAAGCCCGCCAATATCATGCTCAAGCGGAGCGGTCACGCGAAGATCATCGATCTGGGTGCGGCTTTCGAAATGGAGTCGCCGCCCCAACGGCTGGCTTGCACGCCGGGGTATTCCGCGGTGGAAGTGTTGGAAGGGGCCAAGCCCTCGCCCGCCAGCGACCTGGCGAGCCTCGGTTTCGTGCTGGTCGAGTTGCTGGCGGGAAAACCGCTATTCACCGGGCAGGAACGCCTGCCGGAGTTGATCGAAACCAAACGCACGTTCGCCGATCGACTCGAGGATTTTCTACCTGTCGACGTGACGCGCAACGACCTGTTGATGTCGTTCTGCAGTCGCTTGGTGGCCTCGCGGCCGGAAGAGCGGTTCCCCTCGGCGGAAGCCGCGGAGTTGTTTGACGATGGGGCCGCCGCGTTCCATCGGCAGCTGATCAAGGTCGACCTGGCCAGCGAATACGACAGCGATATCCGCACGTGGATCGAAGAGCTGTTGGATCTGGAATCGCTGTTGGACGCGTGAGGGGGCGTGAGGTGGACGCCTCTCTCTAGTTCCCAGACCGTCGTTCCACCGAGGCAGGCTCGGTGGGGGCGATGCGTTGATGTTGTGGCAAGGCTTAGCGTAAAGGCGGGCCGCCTAGGGCTTTGAGGGCGGAGCCGAGCACGTTGGACTTCTTCGGGCGGATGATGACTCGGTCATTGGCTCGCAGCGCATAGTCTTGCGAGAAGTCGACATGCCGTTTGGAGACATTGTAGTCGCTCGGCATGCGGACGAGCCGGTTGCCTTCTCGGCGGATCAAGTCGATTTCGATGGCTCGCATCGTCAGCAAAGCGCCCGACTGTTCGACGGCGTCTTGGACTGTCATTCCTTCCTGGAACGGCTTGGTGTTTGATTTCGTGCCGAACCAGTCGCTGTGAACCTCGCAGAAATACGAGGCGTCCGTCGGCGCGGTGGCGGCGGCGGACTGGGCCTCCGCGTTGAGATTGGAGTTGGTATTGAGGTTCATGGACTGGCAGCCCGTGAGCGGTACGCTCAGCAGGGCGCCCCACAGAATCCAGCGGTTCGCGTGCATATCAGTTCCTCAGGCTATCGCTCAATCCGGAAAATAGTCGCCAACCCCCCCTGTCTCTGAGACTATTCTCGGTTATTTAATCGGCAAACTTTAACTCGAGGTGGGGTGTTTGGGATCCGCCGCGAATTTGCTCTACTTGGATGGCGTAAAGATTCGCCGAGGCGGGGGTGGCGAGGGGAGTTGCAATATCGAACTTGCTAGCGTTGGCTCATGGGGCGTTGGGACAAGAAAATTGTGGTTGTGGCGGGCGGTTCCGCTGGCTTGGGCCTGGCGGTGGCGCGGGAATTCGGGCGACGCGGCGCCACGCCCGTACTGCTCAGCCGCAGCTCCGACAACCTGATCCAGGCTGTCGCGGTGCTCCAGGCCGATGCGATCGTCGCCGAATCGCATGTGACCGACGTCCTGGACGAAGTCTCCGTGAAACAGGCCGCGGCCGCGGTCCTGGCGCAGCACGGCGGCGTCGATGTCCTAGTGAACTCGGTCGGGCAGTCGACGCGGATCGAGTTGGAACAAGCGACGCCGCGGGACTATCGCGAATTCATCGAGTGGAATCTGATCTCCGCGGTCAATTGCACGCGGGCATTCCTGCCGGCGGTGCAGGCGCGGGGCGGGCATATCGTGAACATTGGGTCGCTCTCGTCCAAGTCCGCTTGGCCATTCTTGGCGCCGTATACGGTCAGCAAGTTCGCGTTGGCCGGGTACACCCAGCAACTTCAAGTGGAAGGTCCGACGGGTGTGCATTGCATGCTGGTCTGTCCCGGTCCGATTCGCCGACCGGACTCGGGCCAGCGCTACCGGCAAGGCGGGAAGCGGCTGCCGGAACGCGCGTTGCAACCGGGGGCGGGCGCTCAAATTGACGGTTTGGATGCCGCCTACGTAGCGCGGAAAATCGTCCGCGGGTGCGAGCGGCGAAAGCTGGAACTGGTCCTCTCCTGGCGAGCTCGCCTGCTATTCTGGATTTCGACCGTTTCGCCGCGACTGGCCAACGCGATCGTGCGGCGGTTGTCTGGCGCCGGCGAAACGTAGCTGGAATCGAACGACTCGGATAGTAACGACTCGGAGAGTCGTTCGACGATTGGGGGGCGTTGAGTCGGGGAGCGGGCGTGTGGTAAACTGGGCAGCTTTGAGGGACGCGTCAGGGAAGGCGAATCTGACATCGCCACCATTCCGGCGGCGCCCTCGGCAAACGGCGGTGATGGAATCCGCTGAACGCGGCCCCCCCAGAAGGGCGCCGCGGGTGCACGAATTCTTGAGACTCGAGGTGAGAATACGGGCATGAATAAACGATCCAACGCAAGTGCAGCGGGGACGATGATCCACGCTGCGAATCTTGCCAAGTACTACGGCGACTTCGCCGCGGTCCGCGACTTGAATTTCGAAGTCCCTGCCCGCCAGATATGCGGATTGCTGGGACCCAACGGCGCGGGCAAGTCGACGACGATGAAGCTGCTCACCGGGTACTTGGCGCCCTCCCGCGGGAGCGTTTCGATCCGCGGCTTTGACATGGAAACCCAACGGCTGCAGGCGGCCGAGCACTTGGGGTACCTTCCCGAAAATGGACCGCTGTATCAGGAGATGACTCCCAGCAGCGCGTTGCGCTATCTGGCGGCGGCGCGCGGCCTGTCCAAAGGGACCGCCCGCGACCGATTGGACTTCGTCAGCCAGGCCTGCGATTTGGGCGAGGTCTGGAACAAGCCGATCGCCAAACTCAGTCGGGGCTTCCGGCAACGCGTGGGGATGGCTCAGGCTTTGTTGCACGACCCGCAGATCCTGATCCTGGACGAACCCACCAGTGGGCTGGATCCCAACCAGTTGGTCGGGATTCGCCAATTGATCCGCGATTTGGGGAAAGAAAAAACAATCCTGCTGTCCACGCACGTACTTCAAGAAGTCGAATTGCTGTGCCAACGCGTGCTGCTGATCAACGAAGGGCGATTGGTCTTCGATGGTCCGTTGGCCGAGATGGGCGCCCGGGAACAGCTGGAGTCGAGTTTCCATCGGCTCACCGGCTTTTCGGCATAGAACCGCATTGCAGTCGTATTCGATGAGGATTCCATGATTCGTTTGCATGTCATCAACGCCGTCTTCTGGCGGAATGTCAAGCAATTTTTCACCAGTGTTCTGGGGTACCTGTTTATTGTCGTGTTCGTGTCGATCTGTGCGCTGCTGGCGTTCAATCGGCAGTTTTTCATCGACAACCTCGCGACGCTCGATCAGCTCAGTCAATATTTCCCGATGCTGCTGCTGTTCATCATTCCGGCGATCACGATGGGGATCTGGGCGGACGAGCGGCGGCAGGGGACCGACGCCATTTTGTTTACGCTCCCCGCCTCCGACTTGGAGATCTTGTTGGGGAAGTACCTGTCGGTGGTCGCGGTTTACACGATCGCCCTCCTCTTTTCGCTGACGCAGCTGATCACGCTCGCCAATATCGGGCAGCCCGACTGGGGGGTGGTGGCCGCGACCTATTTGGGCTATTGGCTGGCAGGCTGCGCCTTGCTGGCGATTGGGATGATCGCCTCCGCGCTGACCGCCAGCAACACCGTGGCGTTCATACTGGGAGCGGCATTCTGCGCGATTCCCGTGCTGATCGGCAGCTATTACCAGGGGGTGGTGGGCCTGGAGCGGTGGGGCTTTGCCTGGAACCTTCGCGATTTCCAGTTGGGGCAAGTCTCCCTGACCGGCATTTTCTATTTTGTATCGATCATCGTTCTGGCGCTGTACGTCAATCTGGTGATTATCTCGCACCGGCACTGGGCGAAGAACCGCGCGGGGCAGATGGGATTCCAATTCGCCTTGCGGACCGTGGGGTTGGCGGCTGCGATCGTCAGCGCCAACTTCCTGATCCAGCAGTGGACCGCGGCCATGCCGACTCGGTTGGATTGGACGCGCGACCGCTTGTACACGTTGGACGATAGTACGCGGCGGACGTTGCAGGCGGCGGCCGAGGCCAAGAAGCCGGTCACGATCCAGGCGTATGTCAGCCAGGACGTCCCCCGGGAATATGTACCGGCGAAGAACTACTTTCTGGGGCTGCTGCGGCAGTACGAGCGGCTGGGGGGGGGCAACGTCGAGGTCGAACTGAAGACGGTGAAGCCGTCGAGCGCTGAGGCCGACGAGGCGCGAACTCACGGGGTGTTGCCGACCACCACGCAAAGCGAGATCGAAGGGCGGCGGGTGGAACAGGATGTATTCCTGGGGGCGTACGTCTTCAGCAGCGACGGAGATGCCGTCGTCCCGCAGATCGATTCGGAAACCAGTATCGAATACGAATTGACTCGGGCGATCGCCAATACGACCGACAAGAAGAAACGGCTGCGGGTCGGCGTCTTGGCCACCGATTTGTTTTTTATCGGACCGCTGGTACGCGAGGAGCGGGAAGAGTGGGCTTTCAATACGGCGCTCAAGGAATTGAGCAAGGTCTATGATTTTCGGCCCGTCTCGGCGGACGAACTGAAACAAATGGTGAACCCGACGGAGCCGGGCCAGGATGCGAAGCCGGAGGATGGGGCGAACGAAACGCCGGAGACCAAACCGGAGCCGCCGACTCCGCCGGATGTGCTGATGGTGGTCGGCCCCAGCAGCCTTCCGCAGCCGGCGTTGGAGGATCTGGTCAAGTACATCGAACGCGGGAACCCGGCGTTGATCCTGGACGATCCCCTCCCCTTTTATTGGACGTTCATTTCGCCGGACAACTTGGGGGTGCTCAATGCCCCACGCCAGCCGCGCCCCGGTTTCCGCTCGCCTGCTCGGCCCTATCTGACGGAGTACATGGAGGAGAAGGCGTTCGGCGGCTCGCCGGTGCCGCTGCTGGCGCAGTTGGGGATCGATTGGAACAATGGGCGCGTGGCCTGGCATGAACTCGATCCGCTCCCCGGTTTTCAGCCGGAGTGGCCACCCTATTTAGGTGAAGTCTGGCCGGCCTACTACGGCGCGCAAAAAGCCGCGTTGGTGTTTGCGCATCCGCGGGGCGATTACCAGCCGTTCAATCGGCAGAACGACATCTCGCGGGGGTTGCGGCGGATGTTGTTTGTCTACCCCGGGTCGATCCAACCGGCGGTCGACGCGCAGACGAATTTTGTGCCGCTGGTGGAATTGCAGCCGACCGCGGGAACGATCGATTGGGACAAACTGACGTTTACTCCGAACGACCCGCGGATTGCCGGGACGCAGCAGAAGATGGTCTCCGACATCACCGACAACGACATGATCGTGATGGAGCCGGAACCGCCGCTCCACACCCAAGAGAACAAGTTGACGATCGCCGCCCACCTGACGGGGAAATCCGCGGACAAGAATTTGAACGTCGTCTTTGTTGCGGATACAGATTTTCTGTCGGAAATCATGCCGTATCAGGAAAAGTCGCTCGATCTGCCGTTGGACAACGTCAAGTTGGTGCAGAACGCATTGGAGGTGCTGGCGGGGGATAACGAATTCGTGCGTTTGCGGAATCGACAGCCCACGCCGCGATCGCTGACGAGGTTTGAGTCGTTGGTCGAGCGCTATCGGCTGGATCGGATCAAGAAGCAGCAGGCCAAGGAAACGGAGATCATGGCCAAGCTGGAAGAAGAACAGAAACGCTTGGATGAGGCGGCTCAGAAGATCAACCAGGACAAGGAAATGGATGTGGTCAGCCGCGTCCAGGAGTTGATGAAACAATCGTCGGAGGCACAGCAACGGTTCGACGTGCAGCGGCGACGGCTGGAGCGGGAGCGCGAGCAGGAGAGCAGCAAGCTCAAGGGTGAGGAACTGGAAAAGATTTCGCGGACCGAAGGGACGGTGCGCTGGCTGGCGGTGCTGCTGGCCCCCCTGCCCGCGATTGCACTTGGGTTTTTCGTGCTGACAACTCGATTCTGGCGCGAAAAGAGTCAGATCAAACCGGAGCGGCGGATTTAGCGTCGGCACCGCCGCTGCGGTGGAGACATCCCATCTCCTTACCCTCTCCCCCGCTGCGGGGGAGAGGGCAGGGTG
>JBGSLW010000247.1:0-30958 GCA_041740495.1 Pirellulaceae bacterium | reverse complement strand
AGGTTCCCACAGCGCGGGATCGCGGACCACGCCCACGATTGCGCCGCCCGAGCCGCAGAATTTCGCCGATACCCCGACGCGCCGCGCGACTTCAACCATCTGCAGATGCCGCGGGTGGATGTCACAGATGGTGCGCCGCAGGTCGAAGTTCTCATTCATGAGACGCTCCAGCGCATCGAAGTCCTGCTGTTGTATCGCCAGCTTTCCGGCGGCGGCGAGTTCGGCAAATCGTTGCATCGCTTTCCGCACGTGCGTGTCGCCTTGCTCGTAGCGATGGCGGAGGCTGCCGTGCACCACCTCGGTCGGCTCGCTGTCGGCCGCTGCGCAAGCGACGTAGAGCAGCGGAAGGTTGGCCGGGTCAAGTCGCTCGTAGGTTCCCCGAACCAGGTCGCCTTCTTGAACCGTCGCGGCCGGCGAAAAGTCCATGGCGACAAGTCCCTCCCAACATTGGATCACACGATCTTGCAAACCTGCAGGGATTCCTAGTTCCCGAGTTTCGACCGACAACGCCAAAGAGGGGAGCCACAACGGCGAAATCTCCACCCCGTAGAACCGCTGCAACGCGCGCAGCGTCGCGACGACCAGGGCACTCGAACCACCCAAGCCCAATTGCCGAGGAATATTCGTGCGGTATTCGACCTCGAAATTCGCCGCGGACAAGCCTTCCGGCCGCTGAGCGAGGTATTCCCCGAAGCGTTTGAGCGTGGCCTTGATGATCCGCACGCCGCCGTAGTAGCCGTGGCGGCGGACCACGTCGATCATCTGCGGCAGCGACTCGAACTCCTGTTGTTCGTCGCAGCCGGCGATCAAGCGGAGCCGCGGGGCAGGGCGGATGGTGACTTCCGCGGCCCAGTTCTTGAGCGTGCAGGAGATTGTCTTACCGCCATAGCCATCGGAGGGATTTCCCACCAAGCCGGCACGGGCATAGGCGATCCCGCGCTGTTCGCACTCGCCCGACTTGGAGTTGGAGGTCGACGTGGTCATTGGGCCCCGGCCCTGGCCCGTGTCGCCGAAGGACTTGCAATCTCTTGGTCGGCCGCCGCGAACTCGGCAAACGCCCGAAAGTAGCTAGGAAAATCGCCGACGTCGAACCGTTGTTCGTCCGCGTTCAAAATCGTTCCCCCGGCACGGATCCCTTCTCGAATCAAGCGCCGCAACGCGTCGGTCAACTGAATTTCGTTTCCGACGCCGGCAGCCTGAGACTCCAAGAATGCAAAGACCTTCCCCGGCAACAGGTAACGTCCGGCCACCGCCAGGTTGCTGGGCGCTTCGGCCGGGTCCGGTTTTTCGACTAAATCCAAGAGTTCGAATTGCGGGTCGGCCCCCGCCGGGCGAGCGATTCCGTATCGCCCCACCGTCTCCGGCGGAACCGGCTGAAAGGCGATCATCATCCCGAACCCATCGGTCTTCGCCCACCGCGTCATCCGCGCCAGCACATCGCTGCGGCGCCGCGAACCCAGCACGCAATCCCCCAGCGCAACGGCAAACGGACGATCCTCCACGACGCTGCGGGCACAGGCCACCGCATCCCCCAGTCCCCGCTGCTGCGCCTGGTGGACAAAGTAAAAATGGGGCGGGGCGACAATTCCAGCGGCCGCCGCCACGCTCGCCAACTGTTCGGTCACCAGATCGTCTCGCAGGTAGTGCTCGATCACCTGTTTGCCCGGCGAGGTTACGAACACCAGGTGTTGAAACCCATTGAGCAGCAGTTCCTCCACGATCCAATGCAGCGTGGGCTTACGCCCCAGCGGCAGAAGTTCCTTGGGGAGGACGCGGGTGATCGGTTGCATTCGTGTGCCGCGCCCGGCCACGGGGACGACTGCCCAATCGGTCGCTACCATCCTAGAGATTCAGCTCCGCGGAAAACGGCAGGTTGTCCTGATACCACCGCACCGTTCGCTCGATCCCGTCGTCGAGTTCGACGGTCGGTTCCCAATCGAGCAACCGTTTGGCTTTGGAGATATCGGCCCAGGTCGACTTCATATCGGCCTGATGGAACGGCCGTTGATCAAAGTTGGCCTTTTTGCCCAGGTGGCGTTCGATCTGCTCGATGACCTCCAGCAGCGAGGTCGGTCGATTGCCGCCGCCCAGGTTGATGATTTCGTAGCCCAGCGGGCGGAGCGCCGCGATTGTCCCGGCGGCGATGTCGTCCACATAGGTGAAATCGCGAGACTGCGTCCCGTCCCCAAACAGCTCGATCGGCGTCCCTTGGTCGATCCATTTGATGAACCGGAAGATGCTCATATCGGGACGCCCCGCCGGACCATACACGGTAAAGTACCGCACGACGCTCACGTCGGTCCCGTAGAGGAAATGGTACGAGTACGCCAGGACTTCCGCGGCTTTTTTGGTCGCGGCGTATGGGGATATCGGCGTATTGACCGGTAGGCTCTCCACGAACGGCATCGGCTGACCGGCGTAGAGCGACGACGTCGACGCCAACACCATCTTGCGGATCTCGTGCTTCCGCATCGACTCGAGCAGATTCAATGTCCCCAAGGCGTTGGTGGCCAAGTACACATGGGGGTTCTCCATGCTATAGCGAACGCCGGCCCGGGCTGCCAAATTGATCACCGCGTCCAATCGCCGTTGCTCGAACAGCTGCTCGACGGCGTCCTGGTCCTCAATGTCCAACTTATGGAACTGAAAATTCGAACGCTTGCGCAGGCCCTCCAACCGATGTTGCTTGAGGCGCACGTCGTAGTAGTCGTTGAGATTGTCGACTCCCACGACCGTATGGCCGGCATCCAGCAGTTGACCGGCGACACGATATCCAATGAAACCTGCGGCGCCGGTCAGCAGGATCGTCTGCGGCTCTGTGGGACTCATTGAGGCTGGGCTCCGGTCGGCACGGCGTTTTCGGATTGGATCGCGTCCTCCGGCTTGATCGCGTCCTCCGGCTTGATCGCCGGATTCGACTCGCCCTCGCCGGGCTGGAGGGGTCCGTCCGCCGGCGGCGGCTCGCGGTACGTTCCGCCGCGATGCGCCAGGAACTCGGTTCGCAGCAAATCGCGAACCTTCAAAAAATTCCGAGTGACGACCTCGCGTTGCTGTTCGCTCAGCGGTTGCGTCGTCTTGACGAACACTTGCACCTGGTACGACTCCGACTTGAACAGCCTCGCCCGAATCCGGTTGTTCAAGCGATTCTTGGTGCGCTCCAAAAACGCGTTGAAATTGTTCCAGCTGACGGGGGCATCGAACGGCTCCCCGAATGCGTCGAAAAACGCGAATAGCAGAAAACCCTGCTCGCCCAGCGGATGACGGAATTGCACTTGGATATACGGCCACGGCTCGGCGGTGGGGTTGGGGGTCGGGGTCGCTCCCTGGTCAGCCGCGTCCATTTGCCGGGGCTCCTTGCGAACCCGCGAATTGGGGATCATCGTCCAACCGCTATTCAAGTAACAACGCGTCAGCTCGTGCCAACCGGGGAACGGCTGATCCAGCGACACCACGGCGCGGTAGTCCCCTCGCGGCGAAAAATAGTTCCAAAGGTCGGAACGGACGCCCAAGTCACTGCCGCGGACGCGCGTTTCGAACCGGTAGAAGCCGGCTCCATCGCTCTCCGGCATCGCCACCCAGCCATCGTCGCTCAATTTCCCCGTTTCGTCCCGTTCACCCAGAACGCGCGGCAAATCCGCAGCCGCCATCCGCGTCACTTTGTAGTCGTCAAAAAAGCGAATACCGACGTTGGAACGCAGGGATCGTACCGCGCCCTCCAGCCCAATCGCTCCGGAGAGGACCATCACCACCGTTCCCGCCAACAAAAGGATCTTGGCGGGCAGACCGATCGTCGCCGATCGCCGACGCACCACGCGATCCTCCTCTTCGCCGCCAGCAAAGACACGGTTCCAAAATCGATTGATCCGACGCACCAGCGGACTGGAGGATTCGAGTGTTTCAGGATCGACGGGACCGAACACAAAACTCAAGAACTGATCGGTGCTGATCACCAATAGAATCGCCAGAACGATACAGAAATATCCCAGCATCGCATGCGAGACACCGGAGGATAGATCGAGTCCAAACGTGGTTTGGGCGATCGGGATCAACATGATCCGGAACGTGTTCATCAAGAACGCCCAAAATAGCCCGGAGATCACTAGCAGGATCGCTCGGAACCAGGGACGGTGCATCCAGACGACATACACCGTCGTGATGAACAACAAAATGAAAAATGACATGATCCCGCTGCAAGCCTCCTCCACACCGTACTTGCGATCGGGGAATTGCAGGATGGTGCCATCCAGATAGTGCAAGTAACCCAGGAGGTCCAGCATGTGGCTGGCGGCAATCGAACTCCACGATTGCAAGAAGGTGATGATCGCCACATCCCAATGGAAGGGAAGGGATAACGACGTCAGCAGGGGGAACGCCACCGGCAACATCGATTTCCCGGTCTCACCGTCCTTCGTCCGCGCGCAAAAACTGACCACAAACGTGTAGACGCTGGCGGCGGCGAACCAATCGAAGATGAAGATCGCGCCGGCGATCCCTAAAACCACACCCAGTACAAAACAGATGTTGCTGAGAAGGCTATCCCGAAACGGAGAGGCGTCCTTGGTCGGCCACCGCAAGTAAATGCCGATCGACGTCGCCAGGACGGCGAAGGGAAAGAACTGATAGTGCGGGCTCATCTTCCAGAGCTTGCTGTAATACAACAACAGCAATGGAATCTGCACGCCGATGCAAATCAGGTAGGGCGCCACCACGCTCAGCGTCGTGTTTTCCTTCCAGCGCAAAATCGGGCTCGACGCCGAAGGGCTCGCAGAGGTCGTTGTCATGTCCATGCTCGAGTGACGGCTAGCTGGGGTTCGTCGGTCGAGCCCCTTTCCTCAATGGCCTGTCTATTGTGACCCATTTGTCCCATTTTTCAATGGATCTAGTCGAGAGTGGCGCGTCACTCCGCGTCGCGAACCCGACGTCCGCCGTTGCAAACGAGCCCTCGGTCGCGACAGAGTGATTGCATTGAGCCGACTGGGTAATCCATGGGGATCACGACGCCGGGATCACGACGCGGTGCGTCGGGCCACTCGGGGGAGCGCCTGGCGGCGAAGACGGACGCTGCTAGGCTTTCCAGATTCGCTCGCGGCCTTCGCGGACCTCCTTGGTCGCGTTGCGCGTATCGACCACGATCGCCGAATGCCGCACGATCGATTCGTAGTCGAATGCCGTATGATCGGTGGCGATCAAGGCACAATCGAGCCCGCGGAGGTATTCCGGGGTGAGCGATTGGCTCTGCAACGCGGGCACATCGAAATGCCGCATCTTGGGCAGGTGCGGGATGTGCGGATCGCTGTACGAGAGTTTCGCGCCGCGGGCTTGAAGAATCTCCATTAGTTTGAAGGACGGGCTCTCCCGCGGATCATCCACATCCTTCTTGTAGGCCACTCCCAGAATCCCGATCCGGGAGCCGCGGATCGGTTTCCCCTGTTCGTTGAGCGCCTCGGCGACGCGGTGGATGACGTACGCCGGCATGCTGGTATTGATCTCGCCCGCCAGCTCGATGAACTTGGTCGGGATCTCGTGTTTCCGCGCCAGCCAACTCAAGTAAAACGGATCGATCGGGATGCAATGCCCCCCCAGGCCCGGGCCTGGATAAAACGCCTGGAAACCGAAAGGCTTGGTCTTGGCCGCGTCGATGACTTCCCAAACGTCGATCCCGATCTTTTGGAACAAGACCTTCAATTCGTTGACCATCGCGATGTTGACGCTGCGGTAGGTGTTCTCCAGAATTTTACAGGCCTCGGCGACTTCGCAGCTGGACACCGGGACCGTTTGCGGGACCGCCTGCGAATACAGCTGGCAGGCGAGCTGCAGACTGAGCGGGTCGTACCCTCCAACGACTTTGGGAATCGTCCGCGCCGAATAATTCGGGTTGCCCGGATCTTCGCGCTCCGGGCTGTAGGCGACGAAGAAATCCTTCCCGGCTCGCAACCCCGATTGTTCCAGTAAGGGAACGAGTACATCCCGAGTGGTTCCAGGATAGGTAGTGCTCTCCAGCACGATCAGCTGTCCGGGGCGGATCACGGCGCCGATCGCCCGGCCGGTGTTCTCGATGTAGCTCAAATCGGGATCGCGACTGTCGCTCAGCGGCGTGGGAACGCAGATCAAGATCGCGTCGGGCTCGCTCAAGCGCGCCAAGTCGGCGGTCGCGGAAAACCGGCCGGCCGCCTGCCAGCTCCGAATCTTTTCGGCGGGGATGTGCGCGATATAACTTTCCCCCCGCGCCAAGGCCTGGATCTTTCGCTCGTCGACGTCGAACCCCAGCGTCTTGATCCCCACATGGGTGAAGGCTTCGATCAGCGGCAGGCCGACATACCCCAGCCCGACCACGCCGATCAGCGCGGACTTGCCGTGGATGGCCTGGGACAGTTTTACATGGTGTTTCGTTTGCATTTCATTCATGGTTCGTACGCTAACAGTCCTCTCTAGGTCGAAGTGATTTGTCCGATGCCGTTCGCCCGCCGTCTGCCGTTGAATCCGTTCATTGCTGCCGTGTTCCGTCGGTGAGCAGTGTGTCGGGAGGGGGAGATTCACCCAAGATCCAACGATACACGTCTACGAGCGAATCGCAGACTTTATCCCAAGTGAACATCGCCGTTACCAATTGTTGTCCGCGTTGGCCCATCACCCGGCGTTCGCCATCGTTCAGTTGGAAAAACTGGTGCAGTCCGCGGGCGGTTGCCGCCGCATTGGTCTCGATCTGGACAGCGGCCTGGTGTTCAAACCCGATCGGCAAGTTGCACTCGGGTGTCATCAACACCGGAAGTCCAAACGACCAAGCTTCCAGAACCGCCACCGGTTGCCCCTCGCTCGTCGATGGCAACACGAACCCTTCTGCGTGGTGAAGTGCAGCTTGCTTGGCGTCCCCGTAGAGCGGTCCCAGGAACTGCACCTGCGCGATCAATCCCAGGTCGGTCACTAGCCGCTGCAGATCGGCCTTGTGCCCCCCTTGGTCCCAGCCGGCCAACACCAACTGCCAATCGTCTCCGAAGCCCTGTTGCCGAGCCAGTCCGAATCCCCGAATCAATTGCTCCAACCCTTTGATCGGATGAAATCGACCGATATACAATAATGTGCGAAGGTTCCCGCCACCAGCGGATGACCAAGCTGGGGGTGGTTGCGTAATCGCGTCCGGCAAGTCGACTCCGTTGGGGATGACGGCGATCGGGTTCTTTAACCCGAAGGAGCGTGCCGCCCGAGCTTCCTGGTGCGAAAGTGCATGCAGGCACGCGGCGCGGCCCAAATGGCGACGCTCAAAAAGGGGCCAGGCCAACCGTTTCTTCCAGCGCGATCGTGCCAACGCCAACCGGTTCAGCATGCCGTGCAAACTGATCAAATAGGGCCGCCGAGTCTTCCGGTGCCAGCGGTTGACTGCGACCGACGCGTAATCCCACAAACCATGTTTGTGGACCAGCTCCACAGAACTCGTCAGCAAATGACGCGTCAAGCCTGGACTGATCGAGGATGAACCCGAGCCCCAAGCCGGCCCGAGGAAAGGGGACAGTGGCTCCCAGAGGTGCAGGTCCTCACGCGCGTGCGGGTCGTCAATCCCCATGACTTGAACGTCCCACCGATGCCGGTGGTACACGGCCAACGCCTGTGCCCGAGCGACCGGAGTGATTCCGCCACCATCACGCGACATCGACAGGGCTACGATCCCTAACCGATGAGGATTCAACATGCGGGCGGACTCAACGCCGCGTCATACGCTCGGTACAACAGCTGCAGTGTCGCCTCCAGACTGAACTTGGCCCGAGCGTCGGCGGCTGCGGCACTCGCCAACCCGGTGGCTCGCGCTGATTCTTGCAGCAGTTCCTCGATCCGAGCGACCAGGGCCGCGACGTCCCCGACGGGAAACAACAAGGCACTGCGGTTGTCGTCGACAATCGCCTCCACCCCCCCGATCCGCGAAGCCACGATCGGACAACCTGCCAACGCGGCTTCGATCACCGCATTGGGCAAACCTTCGGTGGCCGAGGCAAACACAAATTGATCTGCAGCGCGCAACAAGTCCGGAACGTCGTTGCGAGCCCCCAGGAAAACGACGGCGTGGTCGATCCCCATACCGCGAGCAGCTTCCTCCAACTCTCCTCGCAGGACGCCTTCCCCCACCACCCACAACACCACGGGATAGCCCCGCTGGCGTAACGCAGCCACGGCCTCGATCAAGTCCCTCTGCCGTTTGCTCTCGATCAACCGGCCCACCGTGATCAGCACCAACTCGCCCGACTTCACACCCTGGCGAGCCCGCACCGCGTCGCGATCCAGCGGGACCTCGAATGGACTTGGATCGTGCGCATTTGGAATCACCCGCATGCGCTGCTCGGGCACCCCCAACTTCTTCAGGTAATCGAAGACCGCCGGCGAGTTGCACAGGATCGGATCACAACTGCGCCCAATTCCGTATTTGAACAGCTGCTTTTCCAATGGCAGTTCCGTGTGCGCTCCACCTGCCGAAAATACCATCGGCACGCGACAGTACCCCAGCCGCTTGGCCAACACGGCGTAGTACGCGACCGTGGGCAGGAACACGTGGATCAGATCCGCCGGAACGGACGATAACTGTCGAATCAATCGCCAGGCAAATCGCAGATCGCGCGATGCGGGACGATGAAGACAACGAATCGGGACGCCGGTAGCCTGGAGCTGAGGCAGCAAATTGGGCTGGGTATCTTGCAAGTACCAGACTTCGGGGAGAAATCGGCGCCGGTCGATATGACGGCAAAAAGCGACCAGATTCCGTTCGGTGCCCCCTTGTCCCAAGGTCGTGATCAAAAACAGGACTCGCCGCGGCGGTGCCGCGGCTGCATCCAGGGTCATCCCACGGTCTTGCATTCCTAGGGACACGGTGTTTTGCAGTGCCACATGGCCACGGCCCCCTCAACTCTCGCGGCGAACATGGACCGCGCTCTCCGCCGGGGCCTGCAATTCGCGGCGCCGAATCACGCGAGGCGGATTGCCAGCCACCACCATCCAGGGAGGCACGTCCCGGAAAACCGTCGAACGAGCACCGACCACAGCGCCTTCACCCACCGTGACCCCCGGTCCGACAAAACAATCGGCGCAGACCCACGCCGAACCGGCCACCACAATCGGGGCCGTCACCAGCGGCAGGTGCGGCTGCGTGTAGTCGTGACTCGCCGCGCACAGATAGCTGTATTGGCTGACCATCGCGTGCGGACCGATGCGAATCAGCGCCACGCAATAGCAGTCGACGTCGGGCCCTAAGATCGCCGCTTCCCCCAACTCCAGATGAGCTGGATAAAACACTTTGACACTCGAATAAACCCGAACTCCCTGGCCCACCCGCGCCCCGAAGAGTCGCAGCAACCAACGGCGCCAGCCAAATGCGATCCGTGGGCTGGGACGAAACAACAGCAGCCAGACGATCTGCCACAACTGCCGCACCAACTTGTGGCGTAGCGAAAATTCGCTCTGGAACTCGTGCAATCTTACGGCCGGATCGTGAGGTGACGACATGGTTCGCGTCGATCCCTGGGGACCTGAATCGATCTCCGTTACTTCTGGTCGACCTTGGCCCGCGGTGGGCCCACGGTTTCGACCCACTGATCATTCGGTTCGTAGTCCAAACGTCGCAGCGTCCAGCCCTCGAACCGCAGAAATAGCTCGGCCGCCGGCGGACTAAACAAATTCCGCCAATCGCCCACGATCCCTTTCCGTTCGAATTGGCTTACGTCTTCGGCGCCCGCTGCGCGCGACTGACCCGATCGCCGCCTCACGCGATTCTCAAACGAATTCTCGGCTACCGCAGCGCGAATTTTTTCTTCCGGCACGGCTTCTCCCACAAACTCGAGCATCCGCCGCAATTGGTTGGCCGCGTCGGCCTGGCAATCTTCGTAACGGACCAGGCAAATCTTCTCCCGAGCCAACCAGGATTCCACGAAGTCGCGGAAGGAAAAACGGGGGTGATCCGGGTTGGGCAGGAACGCCGCCAGGAACGCGGCGAAATCCTCCGCGGCGGGACGATTCGGATCATGGCGATAACCAGCCAACTGGTAAGTCCGTCCGCCGCGCAGACGCGGATCCATGTACACTTTCTTAAAGTAAAACGAGACCAACGCATCGCGCGGATCGCGTACCACCACAATCGGCATCCGAATTCGCATGCCGGGCAGCGCATGCGTTTGGATGATCGTGCCCGGCGTCAGGAAGCGGTTGTAGGCGTATTGGGGAATGTCGAGCGCCGATTGAAGCAGATGTCGAATCCAGGTTCCCCCGCAGCGAGGGTATTCAACCACGTGCACAATTTTCAGCGCCCGCCCCCAAAACGTGGTGACCGCCCCGTTCCAAAGTTGGTAAAAACGAACCGAAAGCGGAGCTCCCTTCAACCGACGCAATACACGGTGAGTGCCCATCATTCCATTTTCAGTTGCCGGTATTTTGATACGGAACCATCACGGGAGCACGCGGGCGTCGCAATGTCGGAGCATAGCGCAACTTGATGCCCAAGAAATAGGCTGCTGCGGTCGTGTAGGCCACCCCATAAAACACAAATCGAATGACACCTCCCGTAAATGAATAGCGACTTACGACCGTCAAGAACGCAAATAACAAGACCGCGAATACCGCCCAGAACATGGAGAGTGAGGTGCGCGACTTGTTCTGGACCCATTTCGAGAACAGACCGAGTAGAAACATCAAGCCCGACGCGCCGGCGAAGCCAAAGTCTAAATAAAGATCTGCGAATAGCGACGTCCCTGCTCCTGCCACCCCTTTGCCGGTTCTCCCCCAAACCAAGTAGGTCATCAATGTCGCACTGTTGTTGTCGACCGAGTCCTTCATTCCGAACAGCGTTCGCCCGAAAGGGACGATCCCGGCCAGTTGCAGCGATTGCATCTGACCGTAGTAGTAGTCGTGACGACGGGGAACATAATCAATCGCCAAATAGCCGCATAACGAACTGCTACCCAGATTGACCAGCGCATTGTTGATATTCACCAACGGATCCCAGCGATCATCAGTCTCCCGACCGGAACGCATGGTCACGATGAAACCCATCAAGAACACCATCGCTACCCCGACGACGCCCAAGGTTTTGATCGAAATCGGCTTGGAGTATTCGTTGTAGGCGATCAACAAACCCATGAAAAGGAATAGCAAGGTGGAGCGGTCGCCATGCAAGCCGATCGCGGCGATCGTCAGGCCGATCAATCCCAAATCGAAGTAGCCCAGCCCAAAGAGTTGCTGCCGTTTCTGATTTCGCAAGAACAACTGCTGTTTGCTGGCGGTTGCGACCGCAATGCCCGCCACCGTCAACACCTGTCCCAATTGGAACACGATGTTGGCAGCCAGTCCGTAAACGTTCGTCCCCTTGTAGACGCCGAACACAACCGACGGTCCAACGATCGCCAGGTAAGCCGCGAAGCCCCCGAAGCCACACCGCACAAGGAACCGACCGAGGGCGCCCCACTGGTAGCGCAGATTCGCTGGAACCGGGAATACCGTGAGCAGAGGGCGCAACCGCCGAACCGGCAACCAATAGTATCCCGCCAGGAAAAAGCAGAGGCAGGCAGTGAACATCGCCACGCCCGGGCAGACCGCTCCCGCGCAATGCACGCGGGTCGAACTCCAAACCTCTCGCCCGGGGCTGAAAAAGCTAAAAATCCAGTAAGCGATATAGGAAAAATGAATCACCGTGTAGGTCAACGAGAACAGCACATCGATCGTCAACCAATTGATCGGTTTGGGCTCGGTCCGCTTATAGGCGAAAACCGTGAGCAAAGACAACGCCACCAGAATCAAACAAATCAACAGGAATTGCCGATCCGGCGCGCGGGGTGCGCCCAGAACCAAAACGCAGGCGACGGCAGCCAGCCCGAACTGCAGAGCGACAAACACAGCGTTGGATCGAGTTTTCACAAAGGATTCCACATCGCATTTAGCAGATCATTATCTGGGGACCGCAGTTCAACGATTCTCCCTTTCCCCGGCGTTTCGTGGCAGTCTCATGCGGAAGGATAACGGTGGCCTCGCTCACCACGGTGCCCCCGCTCACCACGGTGCCCCCGCTCATCGAAACGTCCGCGCCCAGCGCAACAGCCAACGGGGCAACCGAGCCCCGATTCGAGACTTCCACCAGAGCCCCTTCACTTCCAGTGCATTGGCTTGTTTTAACAACCAACGGGCGTATTCCGGGTTGCCGGCTCGCACCGCGTTGAACGCCATTTGCGACACCTTGAACGCAGCCAACCGCCGCAACCATAATTGCCGTTCCGCTGGCAGCATCGGCGCGTATTCGACCATCCGCTCGATCACGGCAAACCAATGCTTATCCCCGCGGGTCACCGCCGAGGTTGTATTGCTTTGCGATTGACCCACGTGGTATTGCGCTAAACTGCGATTCACGAATCCAAGGTTGGGAAACGCGATCGCCAGCCGAATCCACAGGTCGATATCCTCGCCGTGACGAAGATTCACAAACCCACCAACGTGTGCGAGTGCGGCCCGGCGGACGAGCATGGTGCCCGTCCAAATCGTCAGTCCCGAACACATGGCCTGCAACGCATCTGGAAGCAGTATGCTACTGTTGACCGGCGCCTCCGCGTACCGCGATTCGCTTAAACAGGTTTCACCACGACAGACACGGTAGCCGCCGGCAACCCAGTTCAGGTCGGGAAATTCCTCGAGCAACTCGCATTGGCTTGTCAAACGATGGGTATACCACACGTCATCACAATCCAAAAACGCGATCCATTCGCCGTGAGCTTCATCGATTCCGACGTTGCGGGCCGACGCCACGCCCGAGTTGGCTTGCGCAACGTATCTGACACGATCCTCCGGAAAGCGTCGGACGACCTCCGCAGATCGATCGGTGGAACCGTCGTCCACGACCACGACCTCCCGCACGGCCAGCGATTGCTGTAAGACGCTTTCGATCGCCGCGCCTACCGTTCGCTCTCCGTTGTACACCGGAATTACTACCGAAATATCAAACATGCGGCGTTCGGTCCACTTCTTTGCGAATGGCTTCCGGGGCGACACCGGCGGATGGCGGACGCCGGTTTGCGAAGTACTCCAACAAATGCACCCGTTTCTTGTCGGGTCCCAGGCGACGGATGTGAAACTCGCGATCTCCCAGCGATGTTCGATAATCGGCCACGCTCTTAATCACCTTCGCCGGCACCCCGACAGCCACCGAGTTGTCCGGAATACTGCGCGTGACGACGGATCCGGCGCCGATCACACTGTTGTCGCCAATACGAATATTCGGCAGCAACAGTGTTCCCATTCCAATAAAGACGTTATTGCCGATTTCAATCGGTCCAAACAGCTCCAGATCGGGTTCCTGCGAGCGAAAAACCCACATACCGCCATCGTGGTTGATGAATCGCACGCCATGCGTGACGGTCACATGATTCCCAATCGAAATCAAGTACGGCTCCGAGCCAAAAGTCTTGGAGTGAATGTTCAGCAGACGACAATCGCTGCCAATCCGCACACCAATTTTTCGCGCGTACGCCACAGGATTGCGTTTGATCAATAACCAATCCGTCAAGACGCGAACCGGGTTACGCATCGCGATGCCTTCTGCGTGTTCTGCGATATATCTCGGTCACAGGTCCGTCCCCCAAACAGCCTTCTGGAACATCAGCCGCCCGGACTTTGCCTTCCGTTTCTCGGGTCCATTCGGTTCGTAAACCGCAGGCTCTTTTCGGTCCGCAAATGATTCCGAGCCGATGTCGTATACATTTCCACAGGCTGCAAGTCCGCGAGCGCACCAAGGATAACCCAGGGTCGACCCACCTAAAATTCGTTTTCGGTTGCCGACGCACCATCGGCCCGAGGCGAGGGCAACCGACTCGGCATGAGCCGTCGCCGCAACCGTTCACGCGCCGCGGGTCTGACGCATTTTTCGGCTTGAAAGGCCAATCTGCAATGTACCCCCAAATCCGAAAATGGATCTGATCCCCTCAAAGGGCACCATTCTGTTGTTCGCCCCGTGAACGCTTACGCCATCGACGTATTCCGCTGGCCCACCAGCGGAGTTGGTAGCCGATCCCTCGCATGCCAAGAACACTTGCTGTGTACCAGGCGTACTCTTTTAGGGCTCGAATACCCTCTCGCCACGAGCCGCCGCGAAACTGGGCGCCGATAAGCCGGTTGTACGCACGGCAAATCTGGTACCCGACAATCGGTCGGAATCGTGGCTGTAAATCGGGGTACAAAGTCTGAAACGTATGCAGATTGCTGCGGATTCGAAACACCTGATCGCGAACGCTCCATACGCCACCCGAGTGGATGCGATACGCCGAAGGTGTGACTTCCACGTAGCCGGCTCGGCCAAATTGTCCCCCAAAAGAGAACATGTACGTATCGGCGTTCATCACGGTGCGAAATCCGGGAGGCATTCGATCCAGCAGGGCGCGCCGGAACATCACCGAGGCGGTCGGCATTCCGTCCCCGGCCACCACGCGTTTCCGCGGTCGATCGTAACAGAGCGCCGCCCCCAACAACCTCCGCGGCGATTCGACCCCATGCTCATCGACCTCCACCGCATCGTGGTACGCGAACATGTGCTCGGGATGGGACTCCAAAAACTCGACTTGCTTCTGCAGTTTCCGCGGGTCGGTCCAGTAGTCATCCCCTTCGCAAAACGCGACGTAACGCCCGCGGGCGCGGTACAGATTCGTGAGCCCGTTGAATCGCCCGGTGGGGACTCCGTGGATGTGGATCTGATTGCTGCGATCGTGCAGTAGCAAGCGAATCTTGTCAGGATACTTCTGCGCAAATTCCAGACACGTTTCGCGGGTGCCATCGGTCGAGTTGTCTTCGCCGAGCAGAACTTCGTACGCGAAGTCCGTTTGCTGCTCGCAAATCCGCTGCAAACACTGGGCGATGTAGTTCCCATGTTGAAAGGTTTGCACACAGACCGAGACCATCACATCGTGCGGCGGCGTCCAACCGGGAAATCGCGGCTCGACGATCCCTGCCGCGTAGGGGTGCCAGATCGACTCGGCAGCGACGCCGCTCACTTGTTCGCCCCCACGCCACCGACTTTTTCGAGCGCTCCGTCGACCCGAAGTTTGCCAGGGGCAATTGCTGAATGACCGGCATTCCGCGTCCATCGCCTGCGCACGATCTGAACGACCTCGGCGAGTTCGGGGACGCGGCACAGCCAACAACCCCCGGTATAGACGACCACGGCTGTCCCAACCTGCAAGGCCAATAGGAGCCAGGGGGGCCCCAGCCCGCTCCATTCCCAGGCATATGCCGCCAGGCCTGCCCCCGTCGCCAGGAGGGCGCACAAAGCAACGTCCGCCAGTTGCGATGCGGCGCTGTACCCCAAGACCTTCCACGAGTAGTAACTATTGAGCAAATAGGCCAAGAACGCGGCGAACGCTTGCCCCAGCACAATGACCGGGATACTGATCCGGCAGGTGCCGGCCAAGATCGCGAACGCCAGGATTTGTTTGATCAGCGAGAGCCGGAAGAACAACGTCGCCTCGCCCCGCGCTTTGAGCACGTTGAGGTTGAGCACGGACAGGGGAAACAGCAATTCCGCGATCGCCATCCAACGCAACAGCGGGGCACTGCCGAGCCATTTCTCTGTCAATAGCACGGTAATCAAGGCAGGTGCGGTTGCCGCGATCACGGCGACCAACGGAAAGACCACAAACGCCAGGAGCCGAATGGCCTGCCGCAATCCCCGGCGAATGCGGGGCAAATCTTCCTGCACTTCGGCAAATGCCGGAAAGGATACTGCGCCGACGGCTGTGGTCAGATTCGCCACCGGCAGCCGCTGCAGATTCCGGGCCCGCGTGTATAGCCCGACGTCCGCCGGCGAATAGAACTTGCCGACCACGATCTGCGTGATGTTCTGGGCGATGGCCCCGATGATTTGACTACCGAGCAACGGGAAACCAAAGGCCGACATCTCTCGAATCGATGACCAGGAAAACACCCACCGCGGGTGCCAGGTATGGAATAGCCACAAAAGCCCGCTCCGGGTCAGTTCGTTCGCCAGAGCCATCCAGACCAGACTCCAGACGCCCCACCCGCACCAGGCGCCGGCCAGTCCGACCAGGCCCGAAATCAACGCTGCCCAAACGGAGACTCGAAACAACGTCCCAAAGTCCATCTTGCGAGTGAGATACGCTGCGTGCACCCGCCCCAACGCCGTCAACACCGGACCGGCGGCCATCGCATACAGCATCGGTTGCAGGATCGGCTGCCCATAGAATCGTGCAATCGGCCGAGCCAAACCGCACATCAACCCTCCCAGGACAAGGCCGGCGCCCAGGTTGAGGAAAAAAACCGAGGATGCGTCCACGTCGTCGGCATTTCGTTTCTGAATCAAGGCGGCCCCCAGACCGCCGTCCGCCAGCGCCCGCATCAGCGCCACGAAAACGGCGATCATCCCCATCAATCCAAAGTCGTCGGGGTCCAACTGGCGGGCGATCAGAATGCCCAGGACCAGTTGGATACTTTGGTTGCCGAACCCCGCCGCGAAATTCCAACCGACGCCGCGCACGGCGCGCTGTCGGAGCGAATCCTGCTGTTGGCCTCCACCTGGTTGGCCGGCGACGACCTCGGAATCGGCGGTCGACGAGTCGCGTTCCGTCGATGTGCTCTCGCTCATTCCTTGCCGCCGGCGGCGATCACCGCCGCCACCCGGCGAATGTCCGCTTCGTCGACCGCGGTTCCATTCGGCAGACACAGAACTGCCTGGCAGAGCTGGTCGGTTCGGGGCATACGCGCAACCCACTCTGGGGACTCGGTCCGATACGGCTCCATCCGATGGCAACCCGGAAAGAAGTAGCGTTTGCTCAGAATTCCTTGGGCCGCCAGCGCTGCGTGCAATTGGTCGCGCGACGCACCGTACGCCGTTTCCTCGACCTCGATCACGATGTACTGCCAATTCGATTTGGTCATCTCGGCGTAATCGAGCAAGCGGATTCCCGGAATCGGCTGGAGGAGACGCTGGTAGAGGGCATGATTGCGCCGATTGACCGCGATGAACGATTCGACCTCCTTCAAATTGGCGATCCCCATCGCCGCACAGACTTCGGTCATCTTGCCGTTGATACCCAGGGACTGCACGGAGTCCGGCCCGGTGAACCCAAAGTTGCGCGCTTCCCGCAAGCGTTCCGCCAGCCGATCGTCGTGGGTCGTGATCGCGCCCCCTTCGAACGTGTTAAAAAACTTGGTGGCGTGGAAGCTGAAGACTTCGCAGGCCCCGAATCCACCCAGCGGTCGGTCGCGATGCCAGCATCCGAAGGCGTGGGCGGCGTCGTAGATCACCGGGATGCCTCGGCGAGTTGCGATTGCCTCGATCGCCTCCGTATCGCAGGCGCGCCCCCACAAGTGCACTCCGATCACGGCCGAGGTATCTGGGCGAATCGCGGTTTCTAATTGTCGCCAATCGAGATTGTGACTTTCGAGTTCGGGCTCGACAAACACCGGTCGCACACCGACCCAGCGCAGGGCGTGCACCGTCGCCACAAACGTGTAGGCCGGGACGATCGCCGTTCCCCGCAGCCCCAGGGCCTGGTACACCATTTCCAATCCGACCGTGGCGTTGCAGACGGCCACGCAATGTTTGACGTGCAGATACTCGGCCAGCTCCCGCTCGAACCGTTGAACGATCTGTCCATTGTTGGTGAACCAGCGGCGGGCAAACATCTCGTCCACCAACTGACGAAACAGGTCCCGATCCCCCAGATTGGGGCGACCGACGTAGAGCGGTTCCGATTCGGACTGGCTGTCCTTCGTCGGAGTTGAAGACGGGTCGGTCATTTCAGAGGGCAGGGTGGATGTGCGTTTGGCGGACGCGGAAACGGGTTCGTTGGGGTTCATGGCAAATTCGCGGGGTGGATGCGTGCGACGGAGCGCCCCGCGTTTTGGCTGGCGTTCTCCCAAGGAAAATTCGTTCCCCGCGGGGTATGCTTCAAGAATCGGCAGAATTCCAGGTACGCGCCTTCCTGCGCCAAATTCAGCTCCAGCAAATCGTGCGGACGCCCCGCAAAGTACTCTCGTACCGAGGCGTTGTAATGTTCGTAGTGTGCCGTGTATTGCCGCCGATCGTAGAGTTCGTGCGATTGAATCTTGTAGGTCAGGCGATGCGTCTTGGCCATAAAGCCGGGCGCCCGATAGCTCGCCGCCTCCAGGTCGTCCCAGCTAGGAAGTTGGCCGCCGCGTCCAAACTGTTGGGATTGGAAGCGGACCATCGACTCATACCACTGGACCGCGTTGTCGCGAATACTCAGTATGAACTTGCTGCCGGGGAAGGCTCGATCCAGATGTTCGAACGTTCGATCGAGGCTGAAAGGAATGTCCTGGAAGGCGTCGTACCAGCGGCAGAATTCGATCAGCCGCTCAAAACGACCGGCAGCCCAATCGTCCAGCAGCAATTCCGCCGGGCCCTGGGGCGCCACATGGTAACCCAATTGACGGAGGGCTCGAGCCAACGACGTTGTTCCGGTCTTGTTCCGCCCGATACAAAAGACCTTGGGGCGCCGTCGCAATCGACTGCGAACCGACCGAGCCTGACGGATCCAACGCGACAGATGCGTTTTCAGCGTCATGCCGAACCGGCAGCCCCGTTCGGTCCGGGCAGCCACTCGTCGATCGTGGCGATCGCCCGATCGATGGCGTCGTTTTCGCCCGCGGCAACAGGTCGATCTTGGGCAACAAACGACGCCGGTCCGGGGTAGGGGTCGGGGATAGCGGAATCCTGGGACTCCAACGCGGCCGCCAGCGCTCGATAGGTCTGGGCGGGGTCTGCGCAGAAAGACGCGTAGTCGATAGTCAGTCGTCGATTCGGTGCAATCGCAGAAAACTCGTGTTCGATCGAACGGCGTGTCAGTTCCACCTGTCCTACAACCTGTTGCGCCGGAGAGAGAGAAAGGAGCTGCTCAGAATTGGGGGGCCGTACCGAAAACCACTTGGACGGGTCGCCAAAATACCGTTGGCGGGCCTGCAGCAGGGACCGAGCGTTGTCGGCGGAATCGCGACGGGTGTAAAGGAAAATCACTCGTTCGAACAATCGGTCGAGGTACGCCAGGTTGTATTGAAGAATAATTCCCTTCATCGCCCACGGTTTGTCGTAGGCGGCCTGCAGCGCGGCGATTCCGCGCAGGAAGCCCTGCCCGTCGACCGACTGGAGGGCGGCGGCGTCCAACGGCTCCGCCTGATCGTTCGGAATAAATCGTCGCCAGAAGTACCAGAATTCGCTCGGTTGCAACATCCCTTGGGTTTTTCCCAAGTCGCTGCGATACTGCCGCGCGCCCAGCGAATGATCGAATAACTCGTCGCCGTAGTTGAATTGGGGATCGCCGATCAAGCGATTGATCAGGGCGCCCAAATAGGGCGCGGCGTAGAACCGAGCCAGCAAATTCGTGGGGTATGCGAAATGCCCCAACTCGGCGAGCCACTGGAGCAGCAGCGTCGTCCCGCTGCGCGGCGGGCCGATCACCAGCAACACCGGATATTTGGGCCGATCCCAACCGGCGCTGGCCGCAGTATCCGCCGGCGCCAAGTGTTTGTTCAGTTCACTCAGCAGTTGTTCGAGCGCGGGATTACGTTGAAATCGTTCGGTGCGTCCCATGCGGGGGAGAGGGAAAGACAGCGGGATCGATGCGTTCCCTTTGGTTCGACCAAGGCTATAAGTCGACGGGGCCGATCGCGTCCTTGGTGGGCAAATGCAATTGCCGTTCGAAGAATTCAGCTTGTTGGCCGCCGAAGACTTCCAGCGATTTCATCATCACGGTGTTTTCGCGATAGGCGCCGATTTGCGGCGCGACTTGTTCACCACGGATCATCCGCAACAACAAGCGGGGAAAATCTGCTCCCGCCAGGTGCGAGACCGGATAACCGCCGCCAAAACGGGGATTCATTTCGATGATCGTCGCTTCGCCTCGATCGTCGACGAACATGTCGACGTCCATGGGACCGACATGGGAGATCGCCCGGCCCAGTCGATTGCCCAACGCCAGTAGCTTGTCGTCCTTGACCGTTATCACGTTTTCCGTTTCGCCCATCGTCGACTTCAACTTCCGCCACAAGACCACGGAAACCGGCTGCTCCTGCAAGTCGTTGCAGATGTCGAAATCGTAGTCCGCGCCGCTGACCCGTGGTTGGACAATCATCTCCGGGCCGATGTGAAAGAAGACGTCGAGCTGCCGTTCGTCGCGGGCCACGTACGTATGGGAGCTGCCGAAGCCCGTCCGCGGTTTAACGATCAGCGGAAAACTCAACCCGCCCGCCTGCAGCGCGGCTTGGATTTCCCCGTAGTCGATGTAGGTTGCGGGCGTGCGAAACCCGTGCGCTTGCAAATGCTGGAACGACAAGAACTTGTCGAAACAGAGTCGAGCGACCGGCTCGCGCGGCAGGATCGGCGTGACGCCCAGCGCCAGAAACTCCGCGCGAAAATGAGATAGTCGGTACACGTCCGGATCGAAAAAAGATAACGCGGCATCGATTCGCTCGTCGCGGCAGAGTTGCAACACCGCGTCGGGATAACTTGCGCTGGCGATATCGGGCATCAACCGAGCGCGATCGCAGTAGCGGAACCCGGAGGTCCACCGCGAATTGCTCGTCCCGATAATCCGATCATCCGGCCCCAACACGTCGCGGAAGAATTTGGCGATGTAGCCCCGTTTACCGATGCAGGAAAACAATAAGTTCACGTGCGACTCGCTTGTCTCTAGCTTACGTAACCCGCCAGGACGTCATCCAGTGTTTGCCCGCGGCGGACCAGCTGCGCGCCGGCGCCGCTCACCTCCAGGATCGCCGGCGCCGGGCGAATGAACGGCGGCAACAAGACCGTGGTGTACGCCCCGACATTGTCGAATACCACGATGTCTCCGACATCGACTGATTCCTCGAGCCCGCGGTACATGACGTCAACTTCCATGCACGTGAAGCCGACCAGGTCGGTCGGCGGCCCTCCGCGATTCTGCTCACCGTGAGGCCGCAGGACTTGCACAGGCAAGTTCAAGGCATTCATCGTCGGTTTGATGTTGTACACGCTCCCGGTGGTCGCCGCGAACCGCCGATCGCCGATCGTCTTGAGCGACGTGACCCGCGCGGCGAAGCGCAGGCAATTTGCGATCACTCCCATCCCCGGCTCCAGTATCAATTCGGGGCCTTCCCCACCGAAGACCGCCCGGAATTCTTCGCCAATCGCCGCCGCATATTCCGCGTACGTCGGGGGAGGGACTCGAAATTGCTGCAACAATTCCGGCGACATGGGCCCGGCCAAACCCCCGCCGATGTCGAGGTATTCGAACGGTTCCGCGCCGCCCCAGGCCTGAGCAAGTTCGCACAACTTGCGGGCTCGAGTTCGATAGCTTTCGGCATCGCGATGATGCGAAAAATGGCAATGCAATCCGACCAAACGACAGCGGGAATCGGCTTGCAACTGTCGCAATGCGCTCTCCGCAGCCCCGGATTCGACCTCCCAACCAAAACGCGAACGATGGTCCGGAGTCAGCGGAAAATTGCACCGCAAAGCCAAGCGGGCCGGGGGGCCATTCCGCGGCAACCAGGCATCGCGCGTCCGCAGTTCCTCCGGGTTGTCCACGTGGATCGCCGCACCCAACGCCACGGCTTGCCGCAGATCGTCGATCGATTTGACCGGCCCATTGAAGAGAATGTCGCGTCCTGGCACTCCCAGTCGCACGGCCAGATCCAGCTCCATCCGGGAAACGACTTCGGCATAGCACCCGATCTGATGCGCCCGCCGGCATATCGCCGGCGTGTAGTTGGTCTTGTACGAATACCCCAGTCGGACGCGGGGATGGTAACGCAACAGCAGCTGCCGCAGACCGTGGCAATTCGCCTGGAATTGGTCCAGCCGCAACAGGTACAGCGATTCGCCGTACTCGTCCATCCAGCCCGCGATCTGCGCGTGCGAATAGGACACCGCCGCTGCATCCAGGGAGATCGCACTCATCGCGATTCCGCTTCCTGCCAGCGCAGTACACTGCTGCGCCGCCACTCCGAATCCAACGGGAGCGAGCCCACTTGTTGCGGAGAAACCTGGACCACGGGGTCGACCCAGGAGAGCGATTCGTTGGCGAAGATCAGTCGATCCCTGAACATCAGTTGCTGTTGCCAAAGCACACCCGTCATCGTCCCTGGACTGTCGATGGTCAGACGAATCGCGTCTGGATAATTCGATGCATCCGCCGCATAGTCCAGTGTGAATTGAGGTTGGCAGCCACCCAGCCAACGGCAGCCGTCCCGGGCCAACATCCCGCTGGCAAGTCGCGCGGGGAAGTCCTCCTTGAAGCAGCTCTGTCGCAATTCGCTCGCCAACGCCGAAAACTGCAAATCGTATCGAAGCGACATCGCTTGCAAGCCGACAGCCAACTCCGTACACCGCGAATTCCAGTCGTAGTCCGCCCATTCCACCGGCGCCGCGGAATAGCGGACTCGGTCCGGAATCAGGGTCCCTCCTCTCCGCAGGAAGCTCCGTCGGAGTTGCGACGCCAGATTCGATTGTCCTTCGTCGCGGCGCGGATCATTCCAATAAATCATGGCGATCACGACGTCGAAGGAATTGCGGAGGGAGTCGTCGGAGCGGACCAAGTCGAACAGATTCGCCTGGCGAAACTCGATTTGAGAGGCCAACCCGTTTTCTTCGGCTAATGCGCGCGCCAGGTTCACATCCCCCAGATCGACTGCCAACACCTGTGCCCCTTGCCGCGCCGCCCACAACGATAGCAATCCCAAACCGCAACCGGCGTCCAAAACGCGCATCCCAGGCTGGATCACCTCATCCAGGATCGGTCGGAGACTGAGCGTCCGCTCAAATCGCAGCAGCAATTGGTAGTGTTGGTATGGCGTCACGCTGTCTCGATGAGCTGAAGAAGGTAATCGCCATATCCACTCTTGCCATACTTTTCTGCCAGTCGTACCAACTGACCCCGATCGATGAACTTGCGGTAGTAGGCCACTTCTTCGATGCAGCCGATCTTAGTTCCTTGCCGCTCTTCGATCACGCGGACAAAGGTCGAGGCTTCGTTGAGCGAGGCAAACGTACCGGTGTCGAGCCAGGCGATCCCGCGGTTGAACAGGCCGACTTGCAACTGACCGCGCCGCAAGTATTGGTTGTTGACGCTGGTGATTTCGTATTCGCCCCGGGCGGAGGGCTGGATCTGTTGCGCGATATCGACGACGTCGTTGTCGTAAAAATACAACCCGGGCACCGCGAAATTCGACTTGGGATTCGCCGGCTTCTCTTCGATCGAGATCGCTCGGCGCCGATCGTCGAATTCGACCACGCCATACCGCTGCGGATCGGCGACTCGGGCGGCAAACACGACCGCGCCGACCGGGTCGGTGAATTGCCGGATCAGACGGCCAAAGCCCGAGCCGTAGAATATATTGTCCCCCAGAATCAAAGCCACCTTGGAGTCGCCGATAAACTCCCGGCCGATGACGAAGGCCTGAGCCAAGCCGTTGGGGACCGCCTGCTCCGCATAGACGAAACGGCATCCGAGCTCGCTCCCGTCCCCCAGCAACCGCTGGAATTGCGGCAAGTCCTGCGGCGTCGAAATGATCATTATCTCCCGGATGTCGGCCAGCATCAGCACCGACAACGGGTAATAGATCATCGGCTTGTCGTAGACCGGGATCAGCTGCTTGCTGAGCGCCAAGGTAATGGGGTGCAACCGCGTCCCCGCCCCACCGGCCAAGATAATTCCTTTCATGTTTGGCCCAGCCGTTCGGTTTGACCCAAGCGCTCCATCTGATAGGCGCCCGACAAGATCCGTTGCCACCACTGAGGGTGGTCGAGATACCATTGGACCGTCTTGCGAAAGCCGGTTTGCGCGTCCTCCTCCGGCTGCCAACCCAACTCGAAACGGATTTTCCGCGAGTCGATCGCGTAGCGCAGATCGTGCCCCGGCCGGTCGGGGACGAACGTGATCAGCCGCTGGTAGGAATCGAGACGCTCGCTGCGCTTCGACAAGTACCCGTTGACGCTCGGTGGCAGCAACTCGTCCAGAATCTCACACAACAACCGCACCAGGTCGAGATTGCGGCGTTCGTTGTTCCCCCCCACGTTGTACGTTTCGCCGGGCTGTCCCCGTTCGACAACTTGGACCAGGGCCCGCGCGTGGTCGCGAACGAACAACCAATCCCGGACGTTTTCTCCCCGTCCATAAACGGGAATTGGCTCCCCCCGCAATGCCTTGAGGAGGACCACCGGTATCAGCTTTTCGGGGAATTGAAATGGTCCGTAATTGTTCGAGCAATTCGTGACCAGGACCGGCAGTCCGTAGGTCGTCTTCCAGACCCGGGCCAAATGGTCCGAGGCCGCTTTGCTGGCGGAATACGGAGAATGCGGATCGTACGGAGTGGTTTCCGAAAACGGCGCGTCGGCGATTTGCAGCGAGCCGTAGACTTCATCCGTCGAGACGTGCAGAAACCGGAATCGCTCGCGGTGCTCCGCATCCAACATCCCGTGATACGCGCGGGCAGCTTGTAAAAGCGTGTACGTCCCCACCACGTTGGTTTGGATGAACTCGCCCGGGCCATCGATCGAGCGGTCGACGTGGGATTCGGCGGCCAGATGCATCACCGCGTCGGGCCGAAATTGCTGGAAAGTCTCCTGCAACAGCGCGCCGTCACAGATGTCGCCCTGGACGAATTGGTAGCGAGGATCGTCGACCACATCCCGCAGCGACTCCAAGTTCCCTGCGTAAGTTAATTTGTCCAGATTCAGCACGCTGTGCGCGGTCTCCTGGAGCAAGTACCGCACCAGATTGCAGCCGATGAATCCCGCCCCACCCGTCACCAAGATCCTCATGGCGTCAACCGACCTCCGTCGCTCGACTCTCCGAGTCGAGAGCCGCCGGTGTGACCAGGAGGCTGGTGTGACCAGGAGACTGGTGCTGGTTCCGTGGCGGATCGCGACGCGGAGCGTTGCGCCACTCTGCGCCGATCGTTTCCTGGAGCAGGTTGTGAAAGGCCTCCACGGCCACGCGGCGATCAAATCGTTCGACCGCCAAGTCACGGGCTCGCACCGCCGCTTCCCGTCGAAATTCGGTATCCGCCGCCAGTTCCTGGATGGCTTGAGCGATCGCGACGGCCCGCTCCCCGGAGACGACGCGGCCGACGCGCTGCTGTTGGATCAACTCCGCCAATTCGGAATGGGGTGCACCGAGCAACAACACCGGCACGCCCGCCGCCAGAATACCGTAGATCTTGCTGGGCATCAGGCAATGGGTGATCCGAGGATCCAGGAAAACGATATGCAGATCGGCGGCGCTGAGGCTTTCGGCCAAACGCGGCTTCGGTTGGTAATCCAAGAACCGGACGTTGGAGAGATTCAACTCGCGGGCGCGCGCTTCCAGCGGGGGTCGGTTCGCTCCACCGCCGATCAACACGAATTGAAATTCTGGTTGCGATCGCAAGAGGTGCGCCGCTTCGATCAGTTGCTCCAGCCGCTGACTCAGCCCGAGATTGCCCGAGTACATCACCAGGAATTGGCGCTCGCCCAGGCCCAGACTTTGGCGAAACGCGTTGGGTGGTGCGACCGGTGCAATCCGCTGTGCATCCACCCAATTGGGGATGGTGCACAACCGCTCGGCGGCAATCCCACGCTCCCGCAAATGGCGTTGCATATCGCGGCTGAGGACCACCACGCGGTCGGCCCGTCGATAGACTCGGTAAAACAGCCAATCCGCCAGGCGGGAGACGATACCGGGCCTCAACTTGCCCAGAGCCACCGCGACGTCGGGATAAATATCCTGCAGGTAACAGACCAAACGAGTTCGCCGCAGTAATTGCATCGTGCGGCCCAGCAAACAGAGCAACGGTGGATCGGTTTCGACGACCAGGACATCGGGGTGGGGGAGCGTGAGCATCCGCCAGCTGGCCGCCAGCAGAAACGTCACCATATTGATCGCTCTTCCCAGGAAGCTGGACTTGCGAAACCGAGTATGCCGCACGCGGCAGATTTCGACTCCGTTGCGAAATTGCCGCCCCGAACGGCAGAAGGCCGCTTGTTCCGGATTGGCGACCGGCTGCCCGCAGACGACGGAGACTCGAAACGACGAGCTTAAATCTTCAGCCAATTCGGTCAAAAGTTGGCCGGTCGCTTCCGCGTCGGGCCAATACGAACGATTGATAAATACGATATGTTTCACAATTTCGCGGTCGGCGCGCACTCCGTCCCCGTGGGTGACACTCGGCATTCTTGCCACCCAGGTTAAGCCTTAACGATACTCAAATTGAGTTTTTCGTTAAGAGCCTATCCCAAAACCTGAAGCCGAGAGGGTCCCCCCCATTGGCCGCGAAAGACTCCGAAAAATGGTGGCAGACCCTGGTTTTTGGGATAGGTTCCAGGTCTCGCCAGGTTAACCGCGCACTGCCTCCGTGGTTCGTGCGCTACCGGGCGGTTTAAGCGAATACTGCCGATGGCAACGATTAGTTCGCCCGCTTCCCCGAGGCAGCCGGCAGGTCTCCCACAGCCGGTTGGGACGACGGCGTCGATGCCATCCGCGCCTCGCGTTCCGCCAGCTCCAGATCGCTATCGACCATTAACTCCGCCAGTTGGCGGCAATTCAAACTGGGGGTCCAATTCAAATCGCGCTGGGCCTTGCCGGCATCTCCCTGCAAAAGCTCGACTTCCGCCGGGCGAAAATACCGTTTGTCGATCTCCACATACCGCTGCCAATCCAGCCCGAGATAGCCAAAAACGAACTCGAGAAACTGCCGGATCGAATACGTCTCTCCCGTGGCGATCACGAAGTCGTCCGGACGCTCGTGCTGCAGCATCATCCACATCGCTTCGACATAGTCCTTGGCGTAGCCCCAGTCGCGCTGGGCGTCCAGGTTCCCCAGGTACAGTTTGTCTTGCATCCCTAATTTGATGCGCGTGGCAGCCCGGGTGATCTTGCGGGTCACGAAAGTCTCGCCGCGCCGCGGCGATTCGTGGTTGAACAAGATTCCATTGGCGGCGAACATGCCGTACGCCTTGCGGTAGTTCACCGTTTGAAAGAAGGCGTAGACTTTGGCGCAGGCATAGGGACTCTGCGGGCGAAACGGAGTTTCCTCAGTCTGGGGAGTCTCCACCACGTCGCCGTACATCTCGCTGCTGGAGGCCTGGTAGATCCGGACTTCGCGGCGTTTGTTCAACTGGCGAGCCGCCTCCAATACGTTCAACGCCCCAGCCCCAGTCGCTTGCAGCGTGTAGACCGGCTGATCGAACGAGACCCGGACATGGCTCTGCGCGCCCAGGTTGTAGATTTCGTCCGGTTCGATATCCAGGACCAGGTTGGTCAAATTCTGAGCATCGGTCAAATCCCCGAAGTGCAGCCGCAAGTGGCTGTTGCCGACATGCGGATCCTGGTAGATATGATCGATCCGCGAGGTATTGAAGGTGCTGCTGCGGCGAACCACGCCGTGGACGTCGTACCCTTTCTCGAGCAACAGCTCAGCCAGGTACGAGCCATCTTGGCCGGTGATTCCCGTAATCAAAGCGCGTCGGCTCATGTCGGTCTAATGCTCGTCAGTCAAAATGTATCAGCCCATTTCCGAGAGTGGCACGACGCTCCGCGTCGTCCCTTATCATCGCACGACTCTCCGAGTCGTGCCCTTTCTTGTCGCACATCGTCTCACCTCGTCCCACATCGTCGCACGACTCTCCGAGTCGTGCCCCTCATGCGTTCCGCCCTGTCTTCCTGCGTCCATGCCGGCAAGCATCCATTCCACCATGCGATTCGTCGCGTCTGCTTCTCTCCAGCCTGGGTGGAATTCGCCCCAAAGACACGACGCGGAGCGTCGTGCCACTCTCCTCCAGCCGGTTAGCATCGGATTGTATTCGATTCCAGTTCGGAAACAAACGCTTGGTAGGTTTGCCGCAACCCTTCGGGGAGCTCGATCTGAGCTCGCCAGCCCAATCGCTCCAGCCGCTGCATGTCTGTCCGTTTGACCGGGGTGCCGTCCGGTTTCGAGGCATCTTGCAGGATGGAGCCACGGTAGCCGACGACCTCGGCGACCAGCCGAGCCAATTCGCTGATCGCAATGTCGCTGCCGGTTCCGACGTTGACCCAATCCGGAGGGTCGGGGACTTGCAGGAGAAACCAGATCGCATCGGCCAGGTCGTCGACGTGCAGGAATTCACGGCGGGGACGCCCTGACCCCCAGACTTCGACTTGGGCCGCGCCTCCCAATTTGGCTTCGTGAAAACGGCGAATGAGCGCGGGGAGGACATGCGAATGATCCGGGTGATAATTGTCTCCGGGGCCGTAGAGATTTGTGGGCATGGCCGAATGGAACAGCACGCCATGCTGCTGGCGATAAAATTGGCACAGCTTGATTCCCGCGATCTTGGCGACCGCGTAGGCTTCATTGGTCGGTTCCAGCGGCCCGGTCAACAGACTCTCTTCGGCCAGGGGCTGCGGCGCCATTCGCGGATAGATGCAGGTGCTGCCCAAATAGAGAAACCGCTGCACTCCGTACTTCCAGGCGGCGTGGATACTCTGGATCGCCATCGCCAGATTCTCGTAGATGAAATCGGCCGGCAACGTGTGGTTGGCGTGGATTCCACCCACACGTCCTGCGGCAAACACGACGGCGTGGGGGCGAGTCTCGCGAAAAAACCGATCGACCGCCGCCTGGTTAGTCAAGTCGACTTCGGAACGGTCCGGGCAAAGAAGCTCGCGAACCCCAGCCGCCCGCAAGCGCCGCACGACCGCACTCCCCACCATCCCCCGGTGCCCCGAGACAAACACCCGTTGCTGCTGCCAATTCACCATCCATTCCTCCTGCTCTGGCACACGTGCGTGCGCCGCCTCTAGAGAATCTCCAGCAGTGCCTGGTCGATTTCCAGCGAGACCGATTGATCGATAAACCGAACGCTCAAGACAAGTCGGGTCTTGCCATCGCGCCGCAAGACGAAGCCTTCGTAGCCATGGAAAGGCCCCGACCGGACGCGGACGTGCGAACCTGCCGCCAGGCGATCTTCGGCGGTGAGCGGGACGCCCAAGTCAATCGCCGACTTGATCCGCCGCAAGTCATCCACCAGTTGTCCGTTATCGGCGACCGGCATCATCTTGGAGACTTTGTTGCTGGTGAGCGCCGCGATGCGTTGCGGCTCATTGACCCACAGAAACAAATAGCTGGAGAACAACGGAAGTTGCGAGGCACGCAATCGCCCGTTCGGCGACCGATAACGCTTCAACACCATCGGACAATAGAAAGGGACGCCCTTTTCTCTCAGATGTCCCATCAGCGTCTTTTCAGCTCGTGCCAACGTCACGCAGCAGAACCACTGAGCTGGATTGCCGCCGTCGTCGCGCTTTTCCAGCCAACCCGGGTCGAGCAACTCCGTGGGGAATAGGGTCTCCTCGGCCGGCAGAATGGGCATCGATCGTACCTGGTGCAAAAACGACAAACTTCGCAGATTCTTCGATTTCGGGGTCTGCAAAGACACCCCGGAGGCGATCTGGGAGGGTGCCTCAGAATATAGAAATCTCGCAGGAATCACCACGCTGACTCTGCAAATTGGGCTACTTCTCGCCCGATTCGACAAAAAACAAGCGCGTTTTTCTGGGAATTATCTTGCAATGCGTCATTTCGCCTCAGTAAGATATCTAACTATGTGCGGTAGCGTACCGCTGAGTCCTGTTTTCGGCGTTTTAAGTACATATTGCCTAGCCAGGACGGATTGTTTCGTTGTCTGTTTTACAAACGAGGTTGCTATGAAAAGAAATCTTAACAGAGGTTTCACCCTGGTCGAGCTGTTGGTGGTGATCGCCATCATCGGCATCTTGATCGCTTTGTTGCTCCCCGCGGTGCAACAAGTTCGGGAAGCGGCTCGCCGCACCGATTGCAAAAACCGCATGAAGCAAATCGCTTTGGCGGCGCACAACTACCACGACGCCACCATGCGTTTGCCGCCGGGGACGCTCTCCACCGGTCCGGTCAACGAAGACCTCTATGTCGACGCGGCCGCGGCTGCGCCGGCCAACGACTGGGTCGCGGCATTCTGGAACGCCCCGAATGCTTCGTCGCTGCGTCTGACCATGCCGTACAACGAGTTGACGACGCTCTACGATCAAATGGACGCGCGCTGCATGGACCTGAAAAAGGACTATCGCCGCATCCTTTCCCCCAGCGGGAACGTGTTGTTCGTCAATATCTTCAACTACGGTCCCGGGGCGGCTGACTTCCCCGGTGGTCCCGCGGCCAACACCTACATCCGCGACATCTACGACTACTTCGCCACGATCGATCCGAACCGCAACATCGGGATGGCGGCCAAGATCGTTCCCGACTTCACCTGCCCCTCGGACACGGTGAACCAAGGAACCGTCACCTTCACCGTGATGGCTTCGCTCCCGTATTGCAACGCTGCAGACGCCTTCGGCAACGCGATGGATGACATGTTGTTCGTGATCTCCTCGTCGTCGATGCGGAACTGCAAGCGGACCAACTACCTGGGCGTGGGCGGTACTGAGCCTTGCGTCAACAGCTCGACGGTTCGTTCCAAGTGGGGGGGCGTGATGACCTTCCGAATCCCGATGACTCTGGAAAACGCTTCGAACTTGGACGGGACCTCGCGGACGTTCATGTACGGCGAAGTCCTGGGTGACGTCGGCGGCATCTGGTCGGTCGACCCGACCCAACCGGTGGCCACCGGAGCAATCGTTCCGGGCCGCCGCTTCGCTGCACACACTTGGGCTTACGGCGGAATCAGCCGCTTGCGGTCGTACAACTTCCCGCCGGGAACGATGGTTCACCCGAACATCCGCAACACCGACAACGCCGGACAATACCTGCGTCTGTTGGGTGACGGCAAACTGTGCGATGCGGAAAGCTACGGCGCGGTCCATCCGGCCGGCGTCAACTTCGCTTTTGCCGACGCCACGGTCTTCACCGTGCCGCGGTCGATCAACTGGGAACTGTACTACGGCAACGGCGGTCTGAAAGACGGCACGGCCGAACGCGGTTTCTAGTCACAGGAGTCTGAAGTGTT
>JBGSLW010000246.1:0-4433 GCA_041740495.1 Pirellulaceae bacterium | reverse complement strand
CGCCCCTGTCCCCGCTCCGATGGCCTCGAGTTTCCTGCGCAGTTCGGCCGCGGGAGTGAGCGGCGGGTAGCTGGCCGCGGCCGTCGACTCGGTCCCCACGTACTTAATCCGGTAAACGCTGGACAGCGTATGTCGCCCGCCCGTCACAAAATACAACGCGCCATCTCCCCCCACCGTGATGTCCGCCGCCTGCAACGCCGGGGCGGAGCAGAACAACTCCAGTTCGCCTCGGTAACTCGCGCCGTCTGGCGTCAGCTGCACCGCATAGATGATTCCGTAGCTCCAGTCGCAGATAAACAATGCTCGCTGGTACTTCGCCGGAAAAGCAGCCCCCGTGCCGAACACGACACCCGTGGGGGAGCCGGGGCCGACATCCACGACACTCGGCAGACTATCTCCGTAGTACGCCGGCCACTTGTAGCTGCCGTGCCGCCAACCATATTCGCTGCCAATCACCGCGTGGCAGACGCGGGTTGGGCGGTACCAAGGTGTGCCGATATCCCACTCCATGTCGGCGTCGTAAGTGAACAGCTCCCCGTTCGGATCGAGGGCGATGTCGTATTCATTGCGATAACCGATACTCAACAGTTCAAAGGACTTGCCATCCGGGTCGGACTGGCAGATCCATCCCCCCGGCGCCATCCGCCCAACGGCGTGCCCGCCCGGGTCGGGCATCCGCGGCAGCAATTGATCCTCCTGCCACCAGGGAGGGACCCGAGTCGTCTCCGGGTTCGGCAGATTGGTGTGATTGCCGGCGCAGATCAATAGCGATTGACCATCGGCGGACAAGATCACGGCGTGTGGGCCATGCTCGCCGGAGCCCTCGAACGCACGGAGCAATGTCACCGAATCGTATTGGTCGTCGCCGTTCGTATCACGGACTCGGTATAAGCCGGAGGGGCGACTCTTCGCCTGGTGGGCAACCACGTACAAGCTGTCAAATGCGTAGAGCAGTCCGTGGGCGTGACCGATCGGCACAGGAATCGTTTCGACCAGCGTCTTTTGATTCCCGGAGGCGGGCGTCAGTCGATAGAGGTTGCCGTCTTGGTCGGAGGCGATCAGTCGCCCGCGCGGGTCGCTGGTCAGCGATACCCAGGAACCTTGGGGCTTGGGAACCTGGTAGATCCGCTCTGCCACAAAGCCGTCGGCCAGGCGGATCGGTTCGTCTTGAGCACTCAACGGGCGGCCGGATGGGACCAGGAGTGCGAACAGCGTCAGCCCCAGAATCGAGTGGAGAGACGACCGGCGTTTTGCGGGAGACATCATGCGGGGCAACCTAATTGCGACCAGAACTTCAAAAGCCAAACCCTTGCATTGTGGTGGACGAATCGAGATTTGCCAAGCATTGTGCAGCAACGCCGGCAGAGCATAGAATCGGCACTTCCGGGCAACGATACCGGGCCGACCAACGAATCCGCTGGCGATTGAGTTCATGTCCGATTCCCAACTCCGTGCGCTCCAAGGGTACGTCGATCTGCTGGCGGGACATGCCGTCTCGCATCTGGTCCGAACCGCGAATTTAGTTGGGATTTTGCAATCCCTGGCCGAAGGGCAAAAGCAACTTGAGGAAATCGCCGAACGTTGCGAACTGAACAAGGCCGCGCTGGAGCGATTCATGCCCGCCTTGGTGCAAACGCCCCTGGTCGAACAGTACGGAGAATACTACGCGCTTTCGGCGGTGGCGCGGTTAATTCCCCCCGAGCTGGCGGACCTGGGGGACTCGCATTGGCAGCATTTGGGCAAGTATCTGCGGATCGGAACGCCGCTCCCGCAAATCCCCCATGTCGCTGCCACGGAGGAAGACTATGCTGCGGCCGCGCTCGCACAGGAATGGTTGCAAACTCCGGCGGCGATGAGTGCCGCCGCCGCCTTGGATATCGGGCGGCACCGGCGGGGACTGCGGGTGGTCGAATTAGGGTGCGCTTCCGCGGTATTCAGCTTGACATTCGCACACGCCGATCCAACCAGCCACTTTGTACTGGTCGACAGCGAGCCGCGGTTGACGCTCGCCCGCAGCGGCGCCGAAAGCTTGGAAATGACCGAACGAATCGAATTCGTCGAAGAAAACTATCAAACGGTCGAATTGGAACCCGGCAGCTTCGATCTGGTGCTGCTCGCCAATTTGATCCACCGACATTCCGAACGCGAGGTTCAACAGTTAGTCGCCCGCGCGGCCCGACTACTGCATGAGACCGGGGAATTGTGCATCGTCGATATCTTTCCGGGCCAACCGCGGGGCGATCAATACCGCGCTATTTTTGAACTGGAACTGGGGATGCGAACGACCGCCGGACAATTGCACTCGATCTATTTCCTCAAAGAGTGGCTGCAACAGGCAGGCTTCGGTGATATTCAGTTTACGCATCTCCCGGCGCCCCCGTATCTTTGGGGCTTGGCGATCGGAGCCAAAGTTCGCCAGACTGCCCAGGAACGTTCCCCGGGATCGTAGTCCGGTTCGCCGAGCTCACGGTCGCTCTGCGTTTTGACGGCCGCAGAGACGATGGCGGTTGGAATTCCCTTCCGGACAGAATCTGACACAGATTCCGAAAAACCGGACGTTTTCGTCAGGGTACCGCACATTTTTTGTAACCCGTCCGGTTTCGCGACGATAACCAATTTGAGACGGCAGTTATCAAATTGAGTCCTCCGGTGAACAAGCCGGGATTATTGCAGCCAAAAAACAAGACAAATTCGCAGGCAAACTGAAAACGAATTGGATTCCGTCGGTTTGGAACGCAAATTGCCCAATATTCTTCTGATTCGCGCGAACTTTTGAATGGGATCGCGAATCCAAGATATTGAGGGAGGTCGCGATGGAAGAAAAGCATGAATTATCTCACGATTGCCCGCTGCATTCCGACAGCGTGATCTGCGTCCATTGCGATGACCAGTTGTTGAACCAACAACAAGTTGCCCAGTTCGCGCTTTGGTTGGATCGGGAACTGGAAGTGCTGGAAACCAAGTTCGATCTATTCGTGACGCCGAACTCCCGCCGGAGTTTCTTCGGCCGGTCCTAACGGGCAAACCCCACAATCCGCACCGCTAACGTGACGCCGAGTTGGCGGCGCTGTGGCTCGGTAATGCGATCACGATGGCCGCCTCCACGATGGCCGCCCCTACCGTCCCCAACCCTTCCCCCAAACAAAGCTGGGGGGGTAGTGGCCCCGTCGCGATATTTATCCTATTTTTGTTCGAATTGGCGAACCGATTCGCCAATGGATTGTCGTATAGTGAGTGCCGCGGGCAGGGTGCGCCCGCGTCGGACGATTGCTTTCTTGGAAGATTTATCTCTCGGACTGTGCGAGGGCACAGGAGGAATGGACATGAAACGCTGCGATTTGCGAGTGTACCACGGTGTCGTAGGAAACGGCCAACGTGACGTCATCCGCGGTCGGTTTGCTGACATGCATTCCCCGTGGACGCCTCGCCTCGATCAGGATCGCCCCGCGTTAGGGCGATTTCCTCAGTTTCCAGCGGTGATGTTATCGACAGCCACCGCGACCGGCATCACGGCGATGCAGGCGAATCCGCTGCAGTTGTGCAACTGGCAGTCGAATTCCCTGGCGCTGGATGAGGTGTTGCCGTCACGGACGGCAATGCTCACCAGCTAAAGCCGGCCCCGGGAATCCGGGATGCCGCAACTCGACTTGAATCGCCCCGGCCGGGGTCCTTGTCCCCCCCAGGGTGATTCGCCCGTCGCCCACCACCGCGACGCTCGATCAAACGGAAACTACGCCACGATTTCCCGCATCGGCACGGAACGTCTTTCCCAGAGGATCGACGGTTTCGGTGAGCCGCCGGTGCGGGGATGTATCTTCGAGAGAATTCCCATGACTGTAGTGATGGATCCGATTTCAGAGCTCCGCGAAACCGCGCAGCAAGTGCGTCTGGCGCAGGCTGGGGACCGCGACGCATTCGGCTGGTTGTTCGAGCGGTACCACGCCCGCATCCTGGCGCACATTCGCCGGCGAATGCGAGATGAACACGCGGCACAAGAGTTGGCGCAGGACGTCTTCGTGCAGGCGCTCCAAAAGATCGGTCAGCTGCGGACGCCCGAGTGCTTCGGCGCCTGGCTGCGGCGGATCGCCGTGCGGATGACCCTGAATCGACAACAGCGCCATCGCGTCGCCCCGCCGCTCGATGCCTGGCTAGGGGAGTTGGCGTTGGTCGACGAGTGCGACCCGGCCGTCTCGGCGGTGCGGCACGAACAAGTGCGGCAGGTCCGCGGAGGGCTGGAACGCCTGCGGCCTTTGGATCGCAACACGTTGGTGGCGTTCTACCTGCGCGGGCAATCGTTGCACGAAATGGCGGGCGAATTTTCCGCTCCCGTGGGAACGATCAAGCGCCGGCTGCACGTAGCCCGCAAGCGGCTGGCCGCCGCGCTGGATTAAGCGGCGGACGCCAGAGGCTGAGAAGGGGGAGCTTGCGTCGGG
>JBGSLW010000245.1:0-9993 GCA_041740495.1 Pirellulaceae bacterium | reverse complement strand
CGACCTGGTTCTTGCAGATTCGGTCGCACCGGCCGATCAGCTTGCTCGCCGCGAGGTGGACCGCCGCCACCCGCTCCGCCTCCTCGATCGGGTCGACCGCCCCCACCCCCTTCTGCCGCAGGAGGTGCACCCCCGGCCGTCCAGGTCGTCGAACCATTCCCCAGGTTGAGACAGAAAAGTTGGTTGGTGCCGGTCAAACCAAACAGCCACTCACCATGCCCGACCGGTGTGTTGAAAACCATCGTCGATTCATCGTTGCGCCACGCCTCGCTGGTCGTCAACTTGTCGCCAGCCATTGCCAGCTTCAAGGCCGTGACGCCTCGATTCGGTCCAGCCAAGATCAGCAGATTCCCCATCACCAAAGGGGACGTCGCGTTGTAGCGGCCTTGCGCATATTCCATTTCCCAGAGCAAGGCGCCGGTTCGGCCATGCAACGCCACCGCCCGGCCGGTGGTCGCCGCAAACACGATCGGTTGGCCGTCGATATCCGCAATGCTGGGTGAAGCGTAGTCGGGACCCTGACCATCCCACCGCCAGACTTCCGCGCCATCCGCCAGATTCAAGCAAAGTATCCCACCCTGTTCGTTATTCCCCAACTGAACGATGCAGTGATTCTCGAGAATCAGCGGCGAACTGGAGGTAAAGAAGCGAGGGACTTTCCCTTCGAACTCGGTGTTTCGCCAGCGTTCGTGACCGTTTTCGACATCGTAACACGCGACGTCGCCGTGCACGCCGACCACGACGACGCTGCCGCTGCCGACCGCGGGCGAACACCGCGGGCCGGGAAATCCACCGGCCGGTCCGGAGATCTGCCCAGCGTCATGAGCCGCCTGCCAGACTTCCTTGCCGCTGCCGAGTTCCAGACACCGCAAGATCTCTTTTCCATCCTCGCGAGCGAACACATAGACGCGTTCGCCCACCACGGCCGGAGTTGCCACGCCATCCCCCACGGGCACCTTCCATTTCTGCGTCAGCTTCTGGGGCCAAGTCGCCGGCGGAGCAAAGTCGGCGACGACCGCGTTCCCGCCCGCCCCCCGCCACTGAGGCCAATCGTCCGTCCCCCCAGCGTTCCCCTCATCATCGCCCGACTCTCCGAGTCGGGCGTCTCCAGCATCGCCCCGTTCGCCAGGCGCTCCGAGTCGGGCCCCAGCATTCTCCCGCTCGATCCGCACCGAGGCCTGACCCTGGTCGCTCGCACCAACCGGCTCCAACCACGACAGGCTGGCAGCCAACAACCAACACAATCCGGGCCGCTGAAATGACATCGCCGTTCCTCCCGCGTGTAAAGAATCAGAGGTACAGAATCAGAGAATACCGCTCTGCAATATAACCGCCCGGCCCGCCCTGGGGTTCGCCAAAAACGGTCTTCCGGCCTGCAGACAATGAGATTTTCAGTCCTGTTTTCGACGACTCCAAAGTCGTAACCCGGCCTTGTAGGCCGGGACCAATGACCAAAACCGTGAGCCATTCCCCGCCGTCGTTTGCCGGAAGGGTTCGTGTGGGGTTCACGGTCACGGCTTACAAAGCCGTGTTACCTTACGGAAGCGGCGGTGCCTTACGAAAGCGGCGGTGCTTTACGGAAGCGGCGGTGCCTTACGAAAGCGGCGGTACCTTACGAATGCCGTGGTGCCTTACGAAAGCCGTGTTACCTTTCGGAAGCGGAGGCACGACTGAAGGTAGTCCGGCCTTGTAGGCCGGGACCAATGACCAAAACCGTGAGCCATTCCCCCCGTCGTTTGCCGGAAGGGTTCGTGTGGGGTTCACGGTCACGGCTTACAAAGCCGTGGTACCTTACGGAAGCGGCGGTACCTTACGAATGCCGTGGTGCCTTACGAAGGCCGAGTTAGGGTGGGGGGATCTCTAACCAGGCGGGACCGACCGCGAAGGACTCGCGATCCGGAAGAGTTTCCGAAAATTGCAGACCGATTCGGTTATCCAGTTGCAGCACGCTCGCCGGCAATTCGAACACCAGCGATCCAGAATCGGCAGCCGAAATTGCCGCGCCGTTGACCGCGACGCTCGTTCCAGGTGGCAGCGATCCGAAACAGAGCCGCAACCGAGTATCGTCGGTGAGACCCGTCGGTAGATGGAACACTCGCTCCAAACGCCGCGAGCCGTGCAGTTCAGCGATCGTCGCCGGCAAATGGACTCGGGCCGGTAGGCTTGTTCCCTCGCCGGCTTGCCGTTCCCACGCCGCATCCAAACGAATTCGGTGCAAATTAATGTAGAACAGTTGTCCTCAACTGTTCTCTTCGGGTGACGTGTACGGAGCAATTGGGGACAATTGCTCTACTTTGGTTACTCCGGCACAAACCCGGAATTGATCGTCAGTTGGCGGACCGAGGAAGTATTCTTCTCGATCGCCTTGAAGGTGACTCGCAAGCCACGGATTGGGTAGGCATACGGCGGCGCAGTCTCCAGTTCGTCTTCCTCGTCGACTTGGCCGTCGCCATCGTCGTCCAGGCCGTTCAGCCGCGCCGTAGCGAGCTCGTCCAACTCGTCCGTCTGCCCGTCGCCATCGTCGTTGAGTCCGTTGATCAGCGGATAAGTCGCAAAATAATGCGTCGACCAGGAATCCCAGGTGCGATTCTGCGCCCAAAGTAAATCGAGCGACGGTCCATACGTTGGGGTGTATGGCGCCGGAGCCATCCAGTTCAAACCGCTCTTAGCGGTCGGCATAATGGCAAACCATCCGTTGGTGCTAGGACCGACGACGTTCTCCCAGCCCAAATCGACATACCCTCCCAGATTCTGGGTCGGCAACGCGCTGGCGACGTAGTTCGCGTCCCCCGGTTCCAGAATAAATTGCCCGTCCGATTTGATCGGTGTGTTCGGCGAGTAGACTCGCAAATCGAATCCGCACAAATCGCTCAGCACGATATCCTCCCCATTCAGCCGAGCCAGCACAGGATTCGACGGTTCGCCGGGAAGTTGATGGAGCCTGCGGTTCTCTAACCAGCCCTTCTCCAACACAAACGGATACGCCGTCATATTGTGGCAGTAGCGATTCTCGCGCCGAGTCAATTCGTCCAACGAGTTGGCAACCATGGCGCCCCCCTGAGGGTGTGCCGAAACGTCGTTGAGCCGGAAGAACTCGTCGATCGACCCCGCCGCCGTCAGCGTCAGGTCGGGCCGGATCAGGAGCACGCGGCGGTACAAACGCACGCGATCGTCGCGATCGACGATTCCGTCTGCTTCGTCAATATCTTCGTGGACGACGAACCAAACGACCTCGGCCATATTGGATTCGACCATCTGGGTATTTCCGCCGCCGTCGACCCAGCGCCCGCGAAAAGGTCGCCCGTCGCTGCGGACCGTCAACGCCAGCACGTCGTCGTAGTCGCCGATGTATCCAACATCTTGTCGGTAGTTTGGATCGGCGGGTGGCAGCCGGGTCAGAGCAGGATACGTGTCGTCATTCCGCACCCCTTCCACGACCTCGAAGTAGCCATTGCACTCCGACGTGGGCGCCCAAAGTCGAGTCGAGACCGTGGCGTTCGTCAAATCGCGCCGCATCAATTCGCCAACCGATCGCAGCTGGCTGGCCAGCTCCATGGTGGCTCGGCCTTTCGAAATCTCAGCACTGGCTCGCTGGAATGCTTGGATCATGACCAGCAATAGAATCAGCGAAATCGTGATCGCGATCAGCAGCTCGAAAATCGTCAGGCCGCGGCGGTACGTTCGGGGGCGATTGCTGCACTGGGCGATCCTGGCAGCGCGGTCCGATAGACAAGTAGCACGTGGCATCGGTTTCTCCGAGAGAGTTCGACGACGTTGGCGGGCGGGCTCAATAATATGGGAGGGGTACCTCGGCGGGGACGGTAGGCGAGGTGTTCTCATTTTATCGGGTGGCCGGGGCGAGTGAACGCAAAAACGAGCAAAAAACTCGCATAAATCGACCATTGCCGGGGGATTCGCGCGGAACTGCCCTCCGGGCGCCGATCTGAAACCGATCACGGTTTTCCCGATTTCTATGGGAAAGCCCTGAAATCTTCCGCCGATTGACTCGTTTAATGGGTGGCCGACGTACCGAGGGGTTGGTGCGCGCAGATCCATGCCGTGGCAGATGGGGCTCCGCATTTTCCTAGCTGCCGTCGCCTGACGCGGGGTTCCCCACGTAGTGAGAGTGTGGCTCCACACGGTGATCGTTTTTTTTTCACCAAAAGGGGTTCCGCAAGTGGGTCGCGGCGCTGAAAATTGTTTCACGCATCGGCAATCCTCACCGGATAGCACCGAATCACGTAGAACCACGGCAGACTTTTAGAGATTCACATGAATTCGTCAACGCTTCGAACCTGGTTGCTCGGTTTGGTAATCCTGGGCGCGATTGGACCGCTGGCGGCACAAGAAAAACTGCAGGCGCCGCCCCAAGCGGCGATCGGCTTGGAACAAGTCGCCGCCAACATGCAGCGCGGCGGCAAGTACGCCGACGCCGCCGCCGAGTGGGCCAGCTTGATTGAGCAGTACCCCAAGACTACCTCCACGCTCCAGTGGCGGCATTATCTGGGAGTCTGCTACTACCAGATCGAACGGTTTGCGGATGCGGTGGCTGCGTTCGAGCGAGTTCTCTCGGACAAGGAGGGGAGCTTCGACAAGAAGGACGAATCGTGGTTGTGGTGCGGACTCAGCCAGTTCAAACTTGGGGTTGCCGCCAAAGCTTCTGGCGACGTGGAAGAGCAGAAGAAGGCGGCCTCATGGGCCATGAGCGCCGCGAATTCGTTCGAGTCGCTTCTGCGCGACTTCCCGCAGTCCCCCCACGCCGACCAAGCGCAGTACCTGGCGGGCGAGTCGTTTTGGTCGGCCGGCGAGTTCGATCGAGCGATCACCGCTTACGAAAAGACCGTCGCCCGCGGAGAAAAATCGAAATACCTGCCCGAGGCCCTCTTCGCCCTGGGTACGGCCCTGGAAGAGCAAGAAAAGTACTCCGAAGCGCTCGGATATTACAACCGCTTTCTCAAGGAGTTTCCCCAGCACGAATCCGCGACGGCGGTCAAATTTTTCAAAGCCCAGTCGCTGACTCAAGTCGCCTCTCGCCAGGCCACCGCTGGTAAGTCGGACGAGGTAAAGACCGCCTGCACCGAGGCACTCCAACTGTACCAGGAAGTCGCCGCCGCAGACGGTTTCCAGGACGCGGCACTCGCCGAATACCAAATCGGCTACTGTTTGACTCAACTGGAGCGACCGGCCGAAGCCGCCGCCGCATTCACGCGGTACGCGGACAAATATCCGGACGCGCCGCTGGCCTCGTCGGCGATCGCGTTGGCCGGGAAGCAATATACGACCGCGGGCGACGCCGCCGCGGCGGAGAAGTTACTGGCGCCGGCGGTGGCGAAAAACCCGGGCGACGTCGCGCTGGCCAGCGAGTTGATTCGCGTCTACCAAGAGACGAAACGCCCCGCCGACGCGCGCAAGCTGGCCGAAACGACCTGGGCTGCTTGCGACCAAACGAAACCCGAATCGGCGCCGCTGCTGCTGGCGATCGGCGATGCGGCTTTCGCGATCCCGGAGACGATCCCCGAGTCCGCAGCCCCGTACCTGTTGCTGGCCGATTCCTTCCCGCGTCATGCGCTCGCACCCAAGGCCTTGTATAACGCCGCGTACAGCTACCTGGTGTCGCAGCAAGGCGCGAAGGCGATTGAACTGGCCGAACGCTTCGAGAAACTCTACCCGGACGACACCTACCTGGCCGATGTCCGCGAAGTCCGCGCCGAAGCGCTGGCCCGCGACGGGCAGCACGCCCAGGCGGCACAGCTCTATCAGGACCTGATCACGTCTTTTCCGCAGCACGCCAAGAAAGATGCTTGGACGGTCGCGCTCGGGCAATCTCTGGCGATGGGGAATGACGCGTCCACCGCCGAGAAGACGCTCGCGCCGGTGATCGAAAAATTGAAGGGGGCCGAACGGGCAGCCGCCAGGTTCCAATTGGCCACCGTCCAATACCAGTCCCAAAAATTCGCGGAAGCGGCCGCGGGCTTCGAAGCCTGCCTCACCGACGATCCCCAGTGGAAACGCAACGACGAAGCGCTGCTGATGGCGGCGCGGGCCAGCGCCCAAAACGGCCAATTGCCGCAAGCCAAAAAGTTGGCGACACGCTGCCTGGAGCAGTTCCCCCAAAGCAGCTTCCGCGACCAGGTGATCTACCGGTTGGGTGAAATCGAATTCGAATCCGGCCAGTTCGCCGCCGCACTCAAATTCTACGCGCAGGTACTCGCGGACTTCCCCCAGTCGCCGCTCGTCCCCGCGGCGCTGTACGGCGCCGGTTGGAGCCAGTTGCAGGCGAACCAGGATGCGGAGGCGGTTCAAGCATTCACGAAGTTGATCGAGTCCTATCCGCAGCACGAACTGGTCGGCGAGGCGACGGTGGCCCGCGCGATCGCTCGCCGCAACGCCGGAGATCTGGCCGCCGCGATCGCGGATTTCGACGCGTATCTCAAGCGCCAGCCAGACGCGGACCGCGCCGCCAAGGCGATTTACGAACGCGGGATTACCGAAGTCAAAGCCAAGGACTGGGACGCGGCGATTGCAACTCTTGAGAGCTTGCTGGCCAGCAAGTCGTCCGCCATCCAGGCCGACAAGGTCCTCTACGAACTGGCTTGGGCCCGCCGGGAAAAAGGGGACGAGGCCGAATCGCTGGCCCAGTTCGCTCATTTGGCGGAGGACTATCCGGACAGCCCGTACGCCGCCGAAGCGAATTTTCACCGCGGTGAGGCTGCTTACGGCGCCGAAAAGTTCAGCGAAGCGATCGCACATTACGCGGCCGGCGCCAAATCCCCCGCCGATCCGGAACTCGGCGAAAAGCTCGCCTACAAATTGGCGTTCGCCCAATTCCGCGCCGGAGATTTCGCCGCCGCCGAAGCGGCCTTTCGCAAGCAGGTGGAGAAGTTCGATTCGGGTCCGCTCGCCGCCGACGGCCTGTTCATGGTCAGCGAGTCGCTCTATCGACAAAAGAAACATCGCGACGCCGTGACCGCCTACAAACTGGCGGTGCCGGCGGTCGATGCCAATCAATCCACCACCGAACAAGTCAAATGGCTCAGCCGATTGCACGGCGCCCAAAGCGCCAACGAAGCAGGAGACTACGCGGAGGCGATCCGCTTTGTGGAGCCACTGCTCAAGACCGAATCCACCGAGGGGATGGTATTCGAAGCGGCACTCGAATACGGCCAAGCCCTCAAAGGCCTGAAACGCTTGGACGAAGCCCTCCCCGCCCTGGAACGCGCCGCGGCGTCGCTGGATAAAACCGGCGCCCGAGCCCGCGCCATGATCGGGGAAGTCCACTTTGAACAAAAGGATTACGACAACGCGATCAAAGAACTGAAACGGGTGGTCTACGGCTACGGCGGGCTGGACGCCGACAAAACCGTCCGCCCCTGGCAGGCATTCGCCGCCTACGAAATCGGTCGCTGCTACGCCGTCCAAATCAAGGATGCCGAGGCAGCCCGCCGCACCCAATGCGTCGCCGGCGCTCAGGAGTGGTTCGACTACGTCGTCAAAAATTACCCCGACGAAATGGGCGCCGAAGCCAAGAAACAACTCGACAAAGTCAGCAACCTGTAGAGTGGCACGACGCTCCGCGTCGTGGGAGAGGCCTGAGGCCTGAGACTTGACGCCTGAGATATGAGATTTGAGATTTGAAGACACCAATTCATCACGACGCGGAGCGTCGTGCCACTAAGTGGAGCGAAACAAACATGATCAAGCCCTCAATCGGCGTTCGTACGTTGGCGGCAGGACTCTTCGGCTTGGCGATCGTCGCGAGTATTCCAACGTTCGCATCGGCTCGACAAGAATCCAACCCGCCCGCCGCCGCAGCGACCAATTCCCCAACGAGCGCGGACCCGACCAGCGACGGCGGCCCACGGCCGACCATGAGCTTTTTTCAACTGCTGACGCGGGGCGGATTCCTGATGTGGCCGCTGCTGGCCCTCTCGATCCTGGGCGTCACGCTCACCATCGAGCGGGCGATTGCCTTGCGGAAGGACCGCCTCCTGCCGCAAAAATTCATCCGCGAAATCTCCCGACAGGCCGAATTGCCCGGCGGGTTCGATCCACGCGTCGCCTACCGCCTCTGCCAGACGCATCCTTCCTCGGCGGCCCGCGTGCTCCGCGCCATGCTGCTCAAGACCGGCCGGCCACAAGGCGAAATCGAACACGCGATCCATGAAGCAGTCCAACGCGAGGCCAACCGGCTTCAAGCCCCCGTCTCCTGGCTCGGTCTGACCGCCGCGGTCGCACCGCTGATCGGCTTGTTGGGCACCGTCTGGGGGATCACCGAAGCGTTCTTCCAATTCACGCAGATTCCCAACAGCCAGAACCCGGGTGCGGCGTTGGCCACCGGAATTTACACCGCGCTGGTGACGACGCTGGCCGGATTGATGATCGCCATCCCCTCCGCCGTCGCCGCACACTTTTTCGAAAACCGAATCACCGGCACGCTCAACGACGCCGAGGAAATGTTCGCCAACCTGCTGCCGCAATTGGAGCGGTACGAAGGTCGCATCCGATTCACACCCCCCAACGAAAAGTCACTCAGCGGCAACCATAATTGGCGCGAAGGCGCCGACGTCGATGTTGCCAATCCGGAAGCGCCCGTGACCCGGTGAACCAGTGTCGAACAGTTGCCCAAAGTAGAACAGTTGTCCTCAACTGTTCTCGTAAGCCATCGCGTAACGATAACGACGAGCAATTGAGGACAATTGCTCTACATTGACAGAAGCGTCACCGTCATTCCTGCGAAGGCAGGAATCCACTTGCGTTAACCGAAAACTACCAACATAGGCATCCAGGCCCTTTTGGATTCCGGGTCTCAGCCCGGAATGACGATAGGGTCACCGTCATTCCTGCGAAGGCAGGAATCCAACATCCTCGGGACACCCAAAAATATGGCGGTAAAACTCAAACGGACTGCCCTCACGTCCATCAATCTGACCTCGATGATCGACATGGTCTTCCTGCTGTTGATCTTCTTCCTGGTCGCGACGCGATTCTCCGAGCAGCAAAGTGCACTCGACATGGATTTACCGACGGCGAGTGAAGCCTTGCCGTTGACCGTACAGCCCCAGGAGGTCTTTATCAACGTCGACCGGGACGGGCGGTACTTCATCGACGGTCAATTTCGGTTGGAGGAAGAGGTCGAGCACGTGCTCCGGCAGGCCGTGGCGAATAACCCACTCTCGCAAACCGTGGTGATTCGCGCCGATCGCGTCGCCAGTTGGCAATCGGTGGCGACCGCGATCAACTTGTGCAAACGCGTCGGCATCCACGATTACACCGCCTTGACCAAGGACGACTGAGCCCGATGCAACCCGACCATGTTCTCCGCCGCTTCGACCCGCGACGGCCGCTCGAATTCGACGAGCAGTTTTGGCCGGTCGTCGTGGCGATGTCGGTTCTGGCGGCGTTAACCATCGGCACCGTGATCACCGTCCTGGATGGTCCCTGGATGTGGTTCAGTCTGCTGGGGTTGCCGGCGGCGGTGGCGATCTCCCTGGTTTGTCTTTACCGCATCGAGCGGCGTTGGCTGCGACGCTCCGTGCAGACCGCGTTGGTCTTGAGCCTGGCGATGCATCTGTTGATTTTGATCATCGCCCACGGTTCGCGGATTTTCTCCAACCCGCGACCGACGCAAGCTGCGGTGGCGCGAACCGTCACCCCCGAACGCCGCTTGGAAATTTCCAGCCAGCCGCGCGAACAATTCTGGACGCAACCGAACGAATTGGAAACTCCGGAACCGGAAGTCGAGGTGGTGCGCGAGCGGACTCCGACGGAGCCGACCGAGCCGACGATTCAACCGCAGCCGAACGTCGCAGCGGAGACGACCCCCAGCCCGCCGCTGGAGCGTCGAGAAAACCCGGCGGAAGCGACTCCCAAAGCGGGTGCAGCGCTTTCGCGAGCCAGTCGCCAACCGGAGGCGGAAGCCCCTCAAGCCCGCGCGGCCGCGGTTGCCGAGTCCGCACCGGCTCGATCGCAGCCGAACGAAGCGCGGCAACCCGA
>JBGSLW010000244.1:0-31616 GCA_041740495.1 Pirellulaceae bacterium | reverse complement strand
ATTGGGCCTGGGGGGGGAGGCGGGCAGCTGTCCGCCGCGGAGTTGGAGGCGATTGCCGAAGAGCAAGCGCGGTTGGCGGCGGCGCTGCCGAAGGGTGAACCGGCGACCTTGCGGGTGTTTGGCAGCGGCGGATTGACCGGGCGCAAATTCGTCTTCGTCCTGGATCGATCCAACAGTATGGGCTCGGGCGGCCTTGGGGTTTTGGATCAAGCCGCCGTCGAATTGCAGCGGGCGGTCGATCAGCTGGGGGAAGTCCATCAATTCCAAGTCGTCGCGTACCACCACGCGACGGAGATGATCGAGTCGCGGACGCTTTTGCCTGCGGACGCCACCCACAAGGCGCAGGTGAAAGAATTTGTCTATGGACTCGCGGCATTCGGTGCGACCGAGCACGAGACTGGATTGATCGCCGCGTTGTCGCTCAAGCCCGATGTGGTGGTCTTGATGAGCGACGGTGGTCTACCGGAGTTGAATGAATATCAACTGGACACGATCCGCCGTCTGACGGGGAAGAAGACGCAGATTCATTGCATCCAGTTTGGTGCGGGGCCGCTGCAATCGAGTGCTCCGTTCATGCAAGCGCTCGCCTCCCAGAACGGCGGAACGTTCCGCTATATTGATGTCAACGAGTGGGATCCTTAAGACTGCGTGGATAGAGCTAGATGAAACGAATTTCGGCGGCGAAGCGACTGGGGGCCATGGTGGGCGTCGGGGGGATCCTTTCGCTTTCTCTGGCCGCGTTGGGACAAACGGAGTTTGCCGTGGTCCTCCGCGACGGCAATCAATGGATAGCCAAGTTTGATCAAACGCAACTCCCCTGGCGTGAGATCCGCCCCGACGGCAGCGTGGTCGAGAGGTCGGCCGAGTTGGCATCGATCGAAGCGGTTGAGTTTTCTCAACAATCGGTGAGCGAGCTGGCCGCCGAGGTTCGCCGGCTGGTCGAGCAACTGGGATCCGCCGACTATCACTTGCGCAACGAAAGCGAGGAGCAGTTGCTGGCCCAAGGAGGGCAGTTCCTCGATGTGATCGAACATGCGCGGCAGAATCCGAACCCGGAGATGCGGTATCGGGTGAACCGCGTCCTGAACAGGTTGAAGGGCAAGGGCGTCAAGCAGGTCTCGGCGGAGTATGACGAGATTGTCTGGGAGTCGGCGAGCGAACCGGTCCGCGGGGACTTAGGGGAATGGCAACCGACGATTCAGGTGTTCGGCCGACCGGTGGCCTTGAGCCGCAAGTCCGTGCTGGCCATTCGGAAGTTGCATCGCGACACCCCCGGAGACGATAGTGCAACGCCGCCGGTGATTGGGTTGAGTTCGAACGATCCGGCGGATCAATTTTATCGCCCCGGCGATGTGCACATCGACTTCGACAGCGGCCGCCGAGGGGAGTCTTTTTTGGTTTCGGAAGATATTGGGGCCGCCTTTGCGCATCGAGGGGTCTTGTTTTCGGCGCCGGGAGAGGCGCCGGGGCGAGTCATCGCCGCGGGCTTCCGCATCTCACAATCGCGTTCTGCCAAGAACTCGGCGGCGACGATGTCGATGGGGGAGCGCTACAAAGGGACGTTGCGGATCGATTTCTGCCACCCCTCCCTGCCACAGGTCCCGGCGACGGTTCACCGCGTCGGATGTTATGTTGCAGTCGCGCAGGATCCCGGCGAGATTGCCCTGCGGGCGTTCGATCGCCTGGGAAATCTGGTGGGGGTGTCGTTGGCGAACGACAAGACGTCGTTTCTGGGCGTCGTGTCGCCGGAGCCCATCGCTTGGGTCACGATCAGTTCGAATCGCGACTTGCCGATCCCGCCGACGGAAGTCGACAACGACTTCGCGATCGATGACCTGGTGTTTGATCTGCCGCGTGTCGACGAACTGCGCGCCAGCGGAGGTCGAGACACCGTTACGTTGCGCGACGGCACTCGGATTCTGGGGTCGGCGCTGCGACTGGACGGAGATTCTGTGGGCCTGGGACAGACTTCGTTGGGCGATCCGGAGTTGCGTTGGAGTTGGCGCGATGTGCGAGCGATCGCTCGCGGGGCGTACGTCCCGCAGCCGCGTGTCCCCGAGCTCTGGGGGGTATGCCACGATGGATCTCAAGTTCCGCTGCGCGTGGATGGACCGGACGCGTTGCAACTGCTGGAGCTTCCCGACAGTCGTTTGACCCGTGAATCGCTGACCGCGGTGTTCGGCGGCGAGCGTGAGTTGCGGTGGCCGTCCACCGGAACCGTGCAACCCGAACGGGCGATTGTCGTGCTCCCCTTCGGGTACCTGGGTGTCCGCGAGCTGCGGATTGAGCCGGACCAGGTGAGTTGGCGTGCCGAAGCCAGCAGCTATTTGCCACCCTCCGGGTTGGAAAGCTTGCCGGAGCCCGAGCAGGCGACGGAATACCGATTGCCGATAGCTCCGTCGATTTGGTTTCGCGAGCCGAGCTCGCCGCAATCGACTTGGGGCGTGGTGGAGCGAGTCGATCGTTGCCGTTTCTGGTTGGGGAATGAAGCCGAGTTTCAGTGGATTCGGCCGACCGCCGAGGCGTTAGTGATCGCTCGGAAGTCCGCCGAGCTGACGATTCCTTGGCCATCGATACGTGCGGTGCGGGTCCCCGAACCGGGTCGGTAACGCGGAGCGGAATGCCGTTGGCCCGTTCGCTCTTACCCCTGCGGGGGAGAGGTTTATAGGTTAGGCTCGTAGCCGTTGGAGAAATCTGCATTGCTGTAGGAGTTCTACGGAGGAATGTGTGGCCGACACAGAGACGTTGGATGTCATCGCGGTGGGGGCGCACCCCGATGATGTGGAAATCGCTTGCGGCGGTACGTTGGCTGCACTGACGGGCTTGGGATATCGCGTAGGGATCGTCGACCTGACCGACGGCGAACCGACGCCTCTATCTCCGGATGTGGCGACGCGGTTAGCGGAGGCGGAGGCGGCGCGCGAGATTCTGGGGGTGCACCGCCGCATCGTGATGACGCTGCCGAATCGCCGGTTGTTTGATTCGTTTGACGCTCGGGTCGCCTTGGCCCAGCAGTTTCGCCGCTTTCGCCCGCGCTTGGTGCTGGGAATCGGCGACAAGACGCCGACGGCTTCCCCTGACCATTGGCAGGCGATGCAGATAACCGACGCGGCGGTGTTCTACAGCCGTCTCAGCAAATGGGACGATTTGTTTGACGGCCTTTCCCCGCACCGGATCGAGCATCAGATGTATTATTTGCTGTCATTCGACGCCAAGTCGGGAAGCGATCTGCCGCATCCGATCACCGTCGACATCGGTCCGACCCTGGCGGCCAAGTTGCAGGCGATCGCATGTTACCGCACACAATTTCCGCCGGAGAAGGCGCATGTATTGAAGCGGGTGGAGGCGGCGGCGCTTTTGGCCGGGCAAGCGGTTGGATACGACGCTGGCGAGGTCTTGTATGGCACCAGGCCGATGGGAACGCGCAACTTGATGCGTGCCTTGGAATGACAGCGGCGATTGGCCAGGTTGGCAGCGTGACCTATACTTGCGGTCATGATTAACACGCTGTATCTGCCCGAACTGCGCGAAATGCTGGTGCAGGAAAACGTCCATGAACTGCGCGAATTCAGCGTGGCGTTGCATCCGGCGAGGACGGCCGAGTTCATGGAGGGATTGACGCCGGCCGAGAGTTGGCAGGTTCTGCGGCATGCCGACAATGGGACGCGTGTCTCTATTTTCTCGTATCTGAGGCATGAAGCGCAGATCGAGATCTGTCGCAACGAGGATCGCGATCTGGTGGCTCAGCTGATCGCCGATTTGCCTTCGGACGATCGCGTCGACCTGATTCAGGAGTTGGACGACGAGACGCAGCAGGACTTGATGGCGCGAATTCCCGCTCCGGAACGGCGGGAAATCCAGCGGATGAGCCAGTACGCCGAGCGGACGGCCGGCGCCGTGATGAGCACCGACGTTGCCCGGCTGAGTGAAGAGCTGACGGTTCGCGAAGCGTTGGACGAGTTGAGTCGGCAGGCCGAGCAGTTCGAGACGATCTATTACCTGTATATCGTCGACGCGGAGAATCACTTGCGCGGCGTCGTGTCCGCCCGGCAGCTGGTGGCGGCGATGCGACGGCCGCACACCAAGCTCAACGAACTGATGGAAACCAAGTTGGCCACGGTCGAGGTGACCGAGAGTCAGGAGATTGCCGCCAGTCGCGTGGCGCAGTTGGACCTATTGGCGATCCCGGTGGTGGACCATGAGCACCACATGCTGGGGATCATCACCTCCGACGACGTGATCGACCTGGTGCGCGATCAAGCCACAGAGGATGCCCAGCGGCTGGCGGGGGTCGAGCCGCTGCACGACAGCTATCTGCGAGTCCCACTTTGGACGCTCAGTTGGAAGCGCGGAGTTTGGTTGACCATTTTGTTTTTCGGGGGGATCCTGACCGCGGTGACTCTGAAGCGTTACGAACAACAGCTGAGCGTATGGGCCTGGCTGATTCCGTTTATTCCGCTGGTGATCGCCAGCGGAGGGAACTCGGGGAGTCAGGCGGTGGCCTTGGTGTTGACCGGTTTGACTCGGGGGGACATTCGGCAGCGCGACTGGAAACGGGTCGCGGCCCGCGAAATCCTGTTGGGGTTGATCCTGGGAGTCGGTTTCGCGCTGGGAGGGGCGATGGTGTTGTCGGTGTTTCCGCCTCCGCGGACCACCGACTGGTTTATTCTGCCGGTGACGTTGTTGCTGGTGGTGATGGTGGGAACTTTTGTGGGTGCGATGTTGCCGTTGTTGTTCCATCGCATGGGCTTCGATCCGGCGATGATGAGCAACCCCTTTGTGACGGGAATCGTCGACATCTTGGGAATTATCATCTATATCAACGTCGCATTTCTCTTGCTGACCTGACGCGATGAACGAATCGGACTCGAAAAAGTCATCGCGTCGTCCGGCGTTGCCTGCATCGCGGACTCGCCGAGTCCGTCGGCGGGGGCGGGGACGGGGCGGCGAATCGGAGTTTGCCGAGCGTCTGGTCCAGCTGCTCATTGCGGGGTGTTGGGCCCTGCTGCTGTTGGCGGCGTCGCTGTGCGTGGCGAGCTACATCTTCAGCCAACAACTCACGTACGATCATTCGATCGAACGGATGTTTGTCCGCGACGATCCGGTCTTGGGACCTTACTCGACGTTGCAGCGGTATCTGGGGGGCAACGAAATCGTGCTGGCGGTTTACGAGGACGAATCGCTTTTGGCGCCGGACGGAAGCGGACTGCAGCGGTTGCGCGACGTCGCTGCCGCCTTACGGGAATCGGACGGCGTGGAGGCCGTCGTCTCGTTGGAAGATCTGAACCGAGCCATGGTGAACTTGTATTCTTTGGGGGGAGCCGTACCCACCGACGCGCACCCGCTGGTCGATCCGGACAACGCGTTGGCCCAAGAGTTCCTCCAGATTTTCTCCGGGTACACCCACAGTGCGGATGGACGCTACGCCTCGTTGGCCTGCCTGTTGGCCCCGGTGAAGACCACCGAAATCCCGCGACACAAGACGATCGCCGAGTTGCGCAATATCATTCGCGCGAAAGAAGGGGGAAAGATCACGGGCGAACCGGTGATGGTGGTCGACGGATTTCGATTTCTGCAGAATGACGGAAAACGCCTGACGAATCGAGCGTTGGTGCTGGTCGGTTTGGTGATTGTCGTTTGCTTTCGCAGCGTGCGCTGGGTCGTGATCCCGCTGGCGGTCGTGTTTTTTACCTTGTGGGTGACGCGGGGCGTGGTCGGCGCGATGGGCCTGAAGCTGACCATGGTCAGTTCGATGTTCACGTCGGTGGTCGTGGTGATAGCGATCGCCACGACCGTGCATGTGATCGTGCGATTTCGCGAGTTGCGATTGGATCAGCAGTCGGTGAGTTTGGCGTTGCAGGGGACGTTGGCCGGTTTGCTGGGTCCGATTCTCTGGTCGTGCTGGACCGATGCCGCGGGTTTCGGCGCGTTGATGGTCTCCCAAGTGGCTCCGGTCCGCGATTTCGGATTGATGATGGCGATCGCAGCGCTGGTGGTTCCGCTCGGCGTGTATTCGATCGTTCCCGGGCTGGCCTTGTTAGGGGAATTCGACACCGATCCGAATCGAACCTGGGGGGAGCAGACTTTAAAGACCGCCTTGAATCAGCCGACGGTTTGGGCGGAGCGGCGGCCGCGCCTCTGGATGGGGTGTCTGTGCGGCGTCGTGTTGGTGGCGCTCCTGGGGATGCTGCAACTGCGAGTGGAGACCGACTTCACCAAGAACTTTCGCGCCGACAGCCAGATCGTGCAAGACGTGGAATTCGTCGAAGAGCGTTTTTCCGGGGCAGGGATCATGGATCTGCTGGTGCCGGTGCAGGGGAAGCTGACCCCCGAGTTTCTGGAGAAGGTCGACGCTCTGCAACAGGAATTGCAACAACTGACGATTCAGGCGGGGAAGCGGCGCGGCGAGCCCGCGTTGACCAAGGTGATTTCGCTGGCGGATGCGGATCGGGCAGCCCGTCACACGGGAGTCTTGGCGCTGATTCCGTTCCCCTTGCGCTTCGAGACGATGCACCTGGTGATGCCGAAGTTCGTCGCCGCGATGTACTCGGAGGAGTCCGATCGAGCCGGCCAGGGTTGGTTTCGAATCATGCTGCGGACGACCCAGCGGCAGACGTCGGACGAAAAAGACTGGTTGATGCAACAGATCACGTCGATCGCCCAGCGGCATTTTCCGGAGAAACCGGGTGAGGCCACGGTACAGACCACGGGGTTCTTCGTACTGCTTTCGCGGTTGGTGTCCAGCGTGCTTCGCGACCAGAATGTCGCCATCTTGGTTGCGACGATCGCGATTTTCGGAATGATGTGGATCGCGTTGCGCAGTTTGCGGATCGCCGCCATTGCCTTGGTGCCGAATCTTTTGCCGGTGATGGTGGTGATGGGCACGCTGGGCTGGTTGCGGATCCCGATCAACATGGGGGCCGCGATGATTTCTGCGGTATCGATCGGACTATCGGTCGACAGCTCCATCCATTATCTGTGGATGTTTCGCAAGGCTCGTCTGAACGGGCATAGCCTGGCATCATCGATCCAAGCCGCACAGCAGAGAGCGGGGCGGGCGATGTTCTATTCCACCGTCGCCCTGGTGATCGGCTTTTCGAGTTTGTGTATCAGCGAGTTCATCCCCACGGTCTATTTCGGTTTGTTGACAGGGCTGACGATGATCGGCGGGTTGCTGGGGAATCTATTTTTGCTTCCGTTGTTGTTGACGCAATTTGGCGGCGGTGTCTATCGGCCGTAACGAAAGGCGCATCCACATGCTTGACTTCGCGACAGCCCAGGACTTGGTGGAACAACAGGTTGTCAGCTTGCCGCCGATCACCGAATCGTTATGGCAGGCGCTGGGGCGTCGGCTGGCGACGGACGTCGTGGCCAAGGTCGAGTCGCCGCGGTTCGCCAAGTCGATGATGGACGGCTACGCGATTCAGCATGCGTCGCTGCAAACGCACGGCCGCGAGTTGCAATTGGTCGGCGCGATCATGGCAGGGGATGCGCCGAGTTTACAAGTACGTCCCGGCGAGGCCGTCGCGATCATGACCGGCGCTCCGCTCCCCCTGGGTGCGGACACCGTCGTGATGCGAGAGCATGCGCAACCGTCGGACGACGGCGGACGCGTGCATTTGACCGGCCGCGACATGGTTGCGGGGCAACATGTCCTGTCCCGGGGGGCAGTGTTCTCAAGCGGCCAATGTCTGGTCCCGGCCGGGCAGCTACTCGCACCGGCCGCTATTGGACTCCTGCTGGAGGCGGGGGTCACGGACGTGGCAGTGTATCCGCGGCCAGCAATCGCCGTGGTGACCACCGGCAGCGAATTGTGTCCGGCTGATTCGACGCCGGGACCTGGACAGATTCGCAACACCAACGGTCCTGTGTTGGTCGCGACGTTGGCGCCGTATGGGCGGATCACCGATTTGGGGATCGCTCCGGATGACCGAGCCAGCCTGCGCGATGTGTTGGCACAAGGCTTGACGGCCGATGTGCTGCTGGTCACGGGGGGAGTTTCGACGGGCGACTTGGATTTGGTCCCCGGCGTTCTGCAGGAATTGGGTGTTCGGCAAGTATTTCACAAAGTCGCGCTGAAGCCGGGCAAACCGGTTTGGTTTGGGGTCGGGGAGGAGCGCGGCCAGCGGTGCCTGGTGTTTGGGCTGCCGGGGAATCCGGTCAGTGCACTGGCGTGTTGTGCGCTGTTTGTTTTTCCGGCGCTGCGTTATCTGGCCGGAGCGGCTCGGCGAATCCTTCCGTGCGGTTGCTTGAGCGTGGATCATGCGATCCGCGGCGACCGGCCGACGTTTTGGCCGGCGATGGTCGAGCCCGCCGAGGGCCGAGTCATGATTCGCCCGCTCCCCTGGTTGGGCTCGGCCGACCAACGCTGCTTGACTGAGACCAACGGGCTGGCGTATTTTCCGCGCGGCGACCAAACGTACCCGGCGGGAAGCATTTTGGAATACGTGCCACTGTCCGTGTGGTGACGCACTCACTGTTGGCTGGCGGCGGCTTCCAAGACCTCTTCTTCGACGAAAATCGGCAGGTGGGGATCGCAGGTGACGGCGACGGCAATGGCGTCGGAGGGCCGCGCGTCGATATCGATGACTTCCCCTTCGCGACGGATTCTCAGCGAGGCGTAATACGTGTGGTCTTTCAATTCATTGATCACGACGCAATCGAGCTCCCCGCCCAGTTTTTCTACGGTATTCACGATCAAGTCGTGGGTCAGGGGGCGGACTCGTTTCTCCCGCTTGACGCGTTTTTCGATCGACGAGGCCTCGAAAAGCCCGATCAGTATCATGAACTCGCGCGTCCCTTCGACCTCCCGCAGATAGACGACCTGGTGCTCGTTGATCTCACTGATGATGATCCGGATCAAGCGCATTTCGACAGGCATGTTTCGATCCTACGGCGGACACGGAGTGGGAAGGCTCTATTATAGGGGGTTGGCGGCTGCGGCCAATGATGACCCGGGATTGTGTCGGGAATTTCGTCAGCCGACAATTCTCGGACGGTTTTTCGTCCGCGGACTGGTGCGGGATGTCTCCGCGGCAGACCGGCGCCGTTGCAAGTGAATGGATCAATCAGGGCAGGTGGCGATGCGAGTCGGAATGGTTGGGATCGGATTCATGGGCTGGATTCACTGGCTGGCCTATCAGCGCATGCCCGGCGTGGAGGTGGTGGCGATCTGCTCCAGCGATCCGAGAAAACGCGCGGGGGACTGGCGGGGGATTCAGGGAAATTTTGGTCCGCCGGGTGAGCAGGTCAACTTGGCCGGCATCCAGACGTACGCTGAACTCAGCGCCCTGTTGTCCGACGGCGAATTCGATTTGCTGGATATATGCCTCCCCCCCAGCATGCATCGCGACGCCGTGCTGCACGGCCTGCAGAGTGGGCGACACGTTCTGTGCGAGAAGCCGTTGGCGCTGCGAGCCGACGATTGCGACCAGATGGTGGCAGCGGCGAATGCGGCGAGGCGACGGCTGTTCGTCGGACACGTGTTGCCCTTTTTCCCCGAGTACGCCTACGTGCATCGCCTGGTCCGGGAGAATTCCTACGGGAAGCTATTGGGGGGGTCGTTCAAACGAGTCATTTCCGATCCGGATTGGCTTCCCGATTTTTACAATCCGGAGGTGGTCGGAGGTCCGCTCATCGATTTGCACGTGCACGACGCGCATTTCATCCGCATGTTGTTCGGCATGCCCCGCGGCGTCCAGGCTCGCGGACGGGTCCAAGGCGCGGTCGTCTCCTATTGCCATACGCTGTGGGAGTTTCCTGATCCCGGCATCGTCGTTCATAGCTGCGGGGGCGTACTGAAACAGCCCGGTCGACCCTTCTGCCACGGCTTTGAAGTCCACTTCGAGCAAGCCACCGTGCAATTTGAACTCGCCGCATTCAAAGATCACGTCGCGGCGATTCCGTTGCGAGTCTGGGACCGGGCGGGCAACGTCCAACAACCCGACTTGGGCGGCGGCGACGAAATCACTCCGTTTCAACTTGAGATCGCCGAAGTCGTCGAGTCCCTTCGCGACGATCGCGACAGCGAAATTCTCAGCGGCAGGCTGGCGCGGGATGCGATCGTGGCGGCGCAACTGCAGTCGGAGGCGATATTTCGCCAGCATCGACGATAGGGGATTCGAGCGGGAACACGAATCAGCGCTCATCCACGCTAATCTTCGGACCTGGAGTTGGGGAACTCGGCTTTGTCCCAAAGCATGATTTCGCGAGCGACGGAGATCAGCCGCATGGCGCTGGCCTGAAGTTCCCGGTGATCGCCGTCTGAAGAAACCGCAGGCTTGCGCCAGGCGGCTGATTTTTGTGATAGGTCAAGGGCTGAAGGCTAGCGCCATGCGGCTGATTTTTGTGACAGGGCAAGGGCTGAAGAAACCGCAGGCTAGCGCCATGCGGCTGATTTTTGTGATGGGGCAAAGTGATCCTATTTGTTCCCATGTTGTGGGTATCAGGCGCCGGGACTAGTCGTCTAGACCTCCGGCCGAACCGTGGGCGCGGGGGTCGGCGACCCCGATGAATTGTTGGGTGGCGGGATCGAATGCGATGAGCTGGCAGACGCCACCGGATTCGCTGCGCTGCAGGCGATGCCCGAGCTGTTCCAGTTGCGATCGCTGTGCGGCGGGAAACCCATATTCAAAAAAGAGCGCATCGGGAACCCATTGGTGGTGGATCCGCGGCTCACCGACCGCACGCACTGGCGACCATCCCAGATCCACCGACCGAACAATGGCCAGGAGGACTTGGGTGATGATCTTGGGCCCTCCGGCTGCACCGACGCTGAGGATGGGTCGTCCATCGCGGAGGACGATGGTGGGGCTCATGCTGGAGAGGGGCCGTTTCCCGGGAGCGATCGCGTTCGCTTCCGCACCGACCAATCCGTAGGCGTTGGGGAGCCCGGGACTGATGGAAAAGTCGTCCATCTGATTGTTCAGCACCACGCCGGTGCCTGGTACCACGACCTTCGATCCGAACGTCGTATTGACCGTCGTGGTGAGCGCCACCCAATTGCCGGCGGCATCGGCCGCCGCGATGTGGGTGGTATGCTTGGCGAAATCGCGCGGATCGAAGGTCCGTGGGTCGCCGTGTTCGACGTCGTGGAGCACCGAATCGAGCCGAATCTTCTTGGCCAAATGGTTGGCGTATTCTTTGTTCACCAGCCCGAAGGGGACTTGGACGAAATCAGGATCCCCCAACCAGAAGGCTCGATCGGCGAACGCCAGCTTCATCGCCTCCGCGATGACGTGATCCACCGCGGAAGGATCCTGTTGGTAAAAAGCCGCCAGGTCGAACGACTCGAGGATGTTCAGCATTTGGGCGACGTGGACGCCGCCGGAACTGGGCGGGGGAAAGCCGACGATCGTCAAGTCGCGGTAGGTGGAGACCAGCGGCTCGCGCGTGACCGTATGGTAGTTGGCTAGATCTTCGGCGGTCAGCAAACCCCCGTGCTGTGCAAACCAATTGCCGACGCGTTCGGCGAACTCGCCGCGGTAAAACCAATCCGGCCCTTGTTCGGCCAAGGCGCGGTAAGTCGCCGCCAGATCGGGTTGGCGCATCTGTTCGTCCTTCTGGTAGGGCTGTCCATCGGCTTTCAACAAGCCGCCGTGGGCCCCGCCAAACTTGGCCAGCCAACGTTGGTTCGCGCGAAGCGCGCTGGCCATCGCGGGAGAAACCGAGTGTCCGCGTTCGGCGAGTTCCGCGGCGGGCAGAACCAGATCGCGCCACTTGAGTGCGCCGAATCGCTCCGAAGCGGCGGCGTAGGCTGCCACGGCACCTGGCGTGCCGACCGCCAGCGGACCATGTTGGGAAAGCGATCCGTCCGGTTTCCCCTCGCGAAGGTACATATCCGCCGTTGCCGCGCGGGGGGCCATCTCCCGTCCGTCGATCGCATGGAAATCTCCGCCGGCGGTGCGGATCAAAACAAAGCAGCCGCCGCCGATACCGGAGTTGTAGCTGTCGACCACCCCCAGAGTCAGTGCGGCGGCCACCGCGGCGTCGACGGCATTCCCGCCGCGGCGCAGCGCCTCCAGACCTGCCGCCGTCGCCAAGGGGTGCACGGTGGCGACCATATTGCGCTGCGAGGTCGAAAAAGGTGAGTGGGCGGCCTCTTGGCTCAGGACCGGCCCAGCGACGACCAGCCAGACGAACGCCACGATCCACACATTCGACCACTGATTTCGTCGTACCACCGGAGTCACTCCCTATACTGTACACATGTACACGTGTTTGCGTGTCAAGGTTGAGGTGCGGACGTCTCCAGGCCTCGCTGATTCAGCAAATGGTGGAAATCCGTTGCGGTTGTGAAGAGATGGGCATCCAAGCCGGCCGCTCGCGCGCCTTGGATGTTTTCCGGTCGGTCGTCCACAAACAAAATCCGATCCGGGGCGACGTTGGCACGTTCGATCGCGGCGCGGTAGATCTCTGCGAAAGGCTTCATCGCACCGACTTCGTAGCTCAAAACCGCCAGCGGAAACAACTCGGTCACCCAGGGGAAGCGGGTGCAGACGTGCCGCCAATGCGCGTCGCACGTATTGGAAAGGATCCCCATTCGAACCGGTGTGGCGGCCAGGCGGCGGACGAGCGGGACGATCGGCTGGTTGACCCAGAAGATATCGCTGGCGGCCTGAACGAGCTCAAGCGGGTCGAATTCGGATTGGGTCGACTGTGCAAACCGCCGGCAGAACTCCCGCGAATCGATCTGTCCGGTTTCAAGGTCGTGCTGGAGGTCCCCTTCGAAGACGACTTGCCAGACCTGTTCCGGATCGATGCCGGCGACCTGACCCATCTGTTCGGCCGCCCTGCGATGGGAGAAGTTCACCAGGACATTACCCAGATCGAAGTAGACGAATTCGGGCGGCACCGCTGGCTGGGGGCTGGGGGCTGGGTACGTTGGGAAATCCCTAGGGTTCATTGGTATTGATCCGTCAGCCAAAGGCGTACGCGACGCCGGCCTAGTAGTTTGATCAGATCTCAGTACGCCATTCGCTGACGGTTCAACGTCGAATTTCGAATCGGAGCCATCCATGGTGCATTGTTTTCCGTTCGGAGCAACACCTAACTGCCGGCGTCCTGTTGACATTGTAATCGTGCAGATGTCGATCTGCACGGGCCGATGTGGTCCGGGGAAGAGTCGCCGGCGCCAAGAGAACAGCGATGAAAACAAATGGTGCCGGAACTGCGAAGATTTGTTCCGGCCTACATCTACTTCAACTACGTCTCGATCGGGGAGGCCAGGGGGAGCCGCAGCAGGAAGGTCGCGCCGGTTTGCGTGTTGGGTGCATCGAGCGCGAGAGCGCCGCCCAAATCGCGGGCCATGCGTTGGCAGAGAGCCAGGCCGAGGCCGACTCCTGGAGCGGAATTCGCCGCGTCCTGGTCGGACTTTGTGAACGGGCGAAATAGATTGCGACGTTGTTGCGGGGGAATCCCCGGCCCGTAATCACGGACTCGAATTTCGACCCAGGGTCCGTTCACTGCCGCCGAAAGGTCGATACGGGGCAAGGTGGCGGGCCGCGCGTACTTGCAGGCGTTTTCGACCAGGTTGAACAAAATCTGCTCGATCGACTCCGGACTGGTCCGCACGCGAGCCGACTTCGACTCGGCGCTCAACGACTCGTGGATCTCCAAGTTGGCCTGCACGGCTCGTTCTGCCAGACGAAGCCGGCACCGCTGGAGCAGTTCGACGACCGGGATGTCGATGGCACAGCGTTGTCCGGGCCGATGTTCCAGCCGCGCGAACTGCAAGACGTTCTCGACCAGGTGCCCCAGTCGATCGGCTTCGACTTTCATGGTCTGAGCATATTGCCGCTGTTGTTCAGGATCGGGGATCATCCCCTCCGCCAGCATTTCGGCGTACATGCGAAAGGTCGTGAGCGGGGTGCGCAGTTCGTGGGTCACCGCCGAAACGAAATCGTTCCGCCGTTCGCTCAAACGCAGGACCCCACCCAGGAGGAGGGCGATCGCGAGTAATCCGGAGATCAAGCCGACCCACGCCACCAACAGCGAGAGACGCAGGCCGGAAATCGAGCGTCGGGGAGTTGCGGCTGTATCGAGCGACAAGCTGGCCAGGAACTTGGGTGTATCGACCACCAATTCGATCGGCAAGGTGGCCAGGCGTTGACGCGACCAGCCGGCGGGCGCATCCGGTGGAAGCGGCTTCAGTTCGAATTCAGGAAACAAATCACCTACTTCCTCCGTGAGCGCCGCGCGGATTTTTTCCCAATCCAACCAGCAGCCTTGGATCAACTTCTCCTGGTCGCGAACGACTTGCCGGATCAGCAGAAGTTTGTCGTCGATCCAGACCGGCCGCATGGCGCCGACGCGAGTCAGCGGGGTGAGCGGGCCAGGCACGACCGCGTTCTGCATTTGTTGACCGTACGCGTAGGCCTGCGCCGCTTTCGAACGCTGCATCAGCTCGCCGCGATTCCGTTCCGCGGTGCGGCGTTGCTGTTTTTGCAGCAGAGGTTCGTTAGGGTCCTCCCCGGCGGGGGCCGCTTCCAGGGTTTCGGCGGCCGGCAAGCTATCGATGAATCGGTTGTCCGATTTGAAGTCGTTGGACGCCAATTGGGAGGCGAGCAATTCCTTCTGCCAGACCGGGAATTCTTCGGCATCGACGGCCGGCAGCGTTTCGCGGGAGCAAAATCGTTCCAGCTTTTGGAACGAAAGCGTCTCCTGGCAGGAGAAGAGCAACGCATTGTTCTCCTCCAGCACGGTCGGGTTGATCTGGCAGCCGATTTCGGCGAGTTGCCGATCGTTCCCTTGCGGATCTTGTGGAGATCGAATTTGGTTGGCGTTATCCAGTTGAAAATGCAGTCGGATCAGGTTGGACGGTTGGACCAAAATCGGCGAAGGTCGGAGCTGTCCACCGATCCACTGAGGGGATTCGCTGGGGGGCGGAGTGGAAGGGCTTTCGTAAAACGCCTGGTACATGTAGGCGGGGCGTGCCGCTTCCTGGGCCACCAGTGGAATCAGCAGCCAATCCATGCGCCACAGAGCGCTGCTCATCCTTTCCAGCATCTCCGCCTCGCGACGGGCAACTTCCGTTTCCTGGCGGTCGACTTCGCGAGCCCGATCCAGGCGACTGGTCGTGATCGTCAGCCAGATCATCGCCGGGACGACGACCGCGACGCACAAGCCATACAGCAGCCAGGTTTGCCAGGTTCGAGTCATGGGGTTGGGGTACGCGTCATCGAATACGGATCAACTTTCGCCGGCGGCGAACATATAGCCTTTTCCCCGGACCGTGACCAGCACTCGGGGTTGGCTGGGATTGTCGCGAAGTTTTTCGCGGAGGCGGACGATGTGCATATCGATCGTTCGCGTCGGCAGCCCCTGGGCGTTGATCCGCCAGACATTGGTGAGCAATTCATCGCGCGAGACGGCTCGGTGGCAATTGCAGACGAGATACCGCAGGAGCTCGGCCTCCCGCTCGGAGAGTTCGACGCGATCGTTGTCGGCGAAGCGGACTTCGCGGCGGTCGAAATCTGCGGTGCCGCCCGGGATCGGCACCGAGTTCACATTGGCGGGACGTTCCGGCGTCCGCCGCAACACGGCCTCGACGCGCGCCAGCAGCTCGCGAACACTGAACGGCTTGACCACATAATCATCCGCGCCGGCGTTGAGGCCAGCGACTCGGTCGTCTTCGTTTCCTTTGGCGGTCAACACGATCACGGGCAACGTTGGACGAGCCTGTCGGACTTGACGGAGGATCTCCAAGCCGGGGAGACCGGGGAGAGCCAAGTCCAGCAACAACAAGTCGTACTCGGTCGTCAGCGCCAATTCACGTCCTGCCAAGCCGTCGCCAGCCTCCAAAACATGGAAGCCGAAATAGCACAGCGCGTCGCGAATTCCGCGCCGAATCGCTGGATCGTCTTCGATGGTTAATACCGTGCGTGGGATCATGCAGGGTCCTCTCCGGCCGTCGCTCCAGAGCAGGTCTGGGGCGGGGATCGGACTTTGTGATGGCTTTGGTTGAGCTCCGTACAGAATTATTGTACGTTCAAGGCTGCGGTTCGAGTGTAACCAGGGTGTAACGTCCGTTGCGATTGGGCGGATTGCCGATGTACCTACTGACGATCAAGTTGGGGCTAGGCGCCGGAAGGCGGCCGCATTCGCGGAGCGGCTGTGGCTGGTGGTTGTTCTGCCTGGGAGCGAGTTTGGCGGTGATCCCCTCCCGGGGAATCGTCGCGCGGCAAAACCCCGAACCGTGGCCGGCGATTCGCCAGCCGCTCGGCCAGCATATGTCGGAGATTGTCTCTCTGCGGCCCGGCGAAGGAAAGCTGAAAATCGAAATCTGTTCCGCGGTGCAGCCCGCGATGGAGGCGGTGCGCAACATCGCCAGCGGACAAGGAAGTACGGCGAGCGGCGGCGGAAACTATTGGATGGCGGTCTCGGCGGGCGAAACCGCCGCGATGCTGGCGGGCAAAGGGGATCCGTATCGCTCGAACGAAAGCCTCCCCTTGCGCGTGCAATACTCGGATTTGCAGGACGGGGGATTGGGTACGCAGGACGGCGGATGGCGGATGGACTTGACCGCCAACGACGAAGGGGGCTTCGCGCTGTTGGCGTTCTCGCGCAAGTCGCCGCATCTGTTGTATTTCGAGCAAACCGAGGCGGGGCCGGTTCGCGCCGTAGGCGCGTCGCCGGATGGGCTGACCCACGGGCAGGCCGATTCGTTTGCGGAGCTGGTGGAACGCGAGCCCGGGATGACCAGCGATCTGCTGCTGCCTCAGTTGCGGCAGTGGGGGGTCTGCCGCTTGAGCGGAAAAAAATCGCGGTCGATCCGCGACTTGATCTTATTGGTGTTCAAGCCCTTGCCCGCCGACCCGGAATGGCAAGAGGTCTTGCTCCAGTTGGACTCGTCGAAATTCGGCGAGCGAGAAAAGGCGACCGAATGGCTGGAGCGCCACGCCGCGGACCGCATGTCGGAGATTCTTGCGGCGATGCGGGCGCAGCAGACGACCTCGGAAGTGGTCAGCCGGCTGCGGAAGGTCTTGAAGTCCTCGCTCCCCGAAGCAGATTACGCCTCGTTGGAATTCATGGAGTCCCAACAACTGAACTCCGATCCGGAGTATCTGATCTGGCTGGCGGAGGAAATCGAAGCGCGGAGGGACTTGCCCGAATGGCTCGCCGACGAGACAGTCCGCAGCAGCACGCTGGCGAACGTCTTTGCACAGTTGCGTGAACTCACGCATCAGGAGTTCGGCGACCAGAGCGGCGACTGGCGGCGTTGGCTGGCCGGCTCGACGACGATCCCGGTCGCCGGCGCGGCGAACCCCGCAGCGGAAGTCCAACCTGCTGAATTGGGCTCGCCACCGGCCGAACTGGTCCGATGGTCTGCGGATTTGCGGAATCTGGCGCCGATCGGGCTGGCAGAGGGGAAGTGGAAGATCCACCGCGCCTATTGGCAGGAGTTGTACCAGGGCAAGAGCGTGATGGAATTGATTGGCGAGACCCGCAACTACCTTCAAGAACGGAACTTGCCGCGAACCTGGTTGGCCGTGAACCCAGAGCAGGAGGCCGCCTTGGACTATCCGCAGCTGCTGTTCAAACGACTGGAAGCGGATGTCGAAAGCGATCCGGCCGACGATCGCGAACGGGCTCGGCGACAACAGATCCTGATGATGAGCAATAACGTAGCCCAGCGCAATCTGCGGATTGCCGCCGCGGCATGGACCGGGACGTTGGAAATCGACGAAGGGAATTTTTTGGACACGTACCACCGCAGCCTGCAACGCGCGCGGCGCCGCAACGATGCGGGCACGGAAGATGTCATGATTCTGGACTTCCAAGGGAATGGCGGAGCTCCTTGGCGATTCTTGTACGGCGTGTGGCCCGGCGGGGAATTGCGGGTGGTGGTGGTGACCGAACGCGATCTAGTGCACCTGTTCCAAGACGGTACGGGACGGTGTTGGCTGGATGTGGTGGCGAACGGCAGCCCGTACCATGCACACGCGGAAACGCCTGGCTTGTTGGGAGTCGACCCGGTATTCCAGCGGACGGTGCAACCTTACTTGGGGCAAATCGGCTTGGAGTTCCCGGTTCGCTGAAGGAGCTGGATTTTGGGCCGCCGCGCAGCATCGGCAGCCGATGCGAAGGGGGTCCGGCGACCAGGGCGACCTGCGCGGCCGAGGGCAATTTGCTAGAATGGTGTTTGGTTTTGAGTGCCTTGCTGCGCGCGGAAGAGAACCACAGAGATTCCCTGCTGGAATCCGTTTTTGAGGACGACAAATGCCTGGGTCATCGATCGATCGAGAGTATCAATTGCCGCTGATTTCGCCGCAGAGCGACTCGCGGAAAACTGGGACGAATCCGGGGAGTTTTGCTCAGCCGGCGCAAATATTGCCGGGCGCGGCCGGCCGTTGGACGTTTTCATCCCCAGATACGCCAGGCATGCCGCCACCTTCGCAGCGGACTGCTTGGGATTTCCTACCAGATAGCTGGTCCACCCGTGAGGTTGGTGTTCAAAGTGGCTCCAACCAACCGGGTCAGGTCGTTTTCGCACAGGCGGATGGAAGTTGGCGAGAAGTCACATTTCCGGCTGGCTTTCAACCGGTCACTCAATTGGAATCGGCGCGCCTGGGTGTGATTACCTCCGAGATGCGGCGGGTGGCCGAGCGCGAGCCGCATTTGACGGCTGCTCAAATCCGCGACGAAGTCGCCGCCGGGCGGATGATCATTCCGGCCAACCGAGTTCACTTGGGTTATCGGCTGGATCCGATGGCTATTGGCCGGGCCTGCCTGACGAAAATCAACGCCAACATGGGGGCCTCACCGGTCGCATCCGACACCGCGGAGGAGGTGAATAAACTCTTGTGGGCGGAGCGATGGGGCGCCGATACCGTGATGGATCTTTCGACGGGGGGGGATTTGGACGAATGCCGCGAAGCGATCTTGGCGCATAGCTCCGTCCCCATCGGCACCGTGCCGATCTATTCGATGATTATCGGCAGACGTTTGGAGTCGCTGGAGATCGACGACATTCTGGCGATGCTGGAGCATCAGGCGCGGCAAGGGGTCGATTACTTCACGATCCACGCCGGGACGTTGTGGGAACATTTGCCCTACGTGCAGAATCGACTGATCGGAATTGTCTCGCGCGGCGGTTCGTTATTGGCCAAATGGATGATTCACCATCGGCGGCAAAATCCGATGTACACCGCCTGGGAGGAGATCTGCGCCATTCTGCGGAAGTACGACGTCAGCTTTTCGATTGGGGACGGTCTGCGCCCCGGCGGGTTGGCCGACGCGACGGACCGCGCTCAGTTGGCAGAGCTGCAGACGTTGGGGGAGTTGACCGAACGCGCGTGGCGTCAGGGGGTGCAAGTAATGATCGAAGGGCCGGGCCACGTGCCGCTGGATCAAATCGAATACAACATGAAGTTGCAGCGGCAGTTGTGTCACGGGGCGCCGTTCTACGTCCTGGGGCCTCTGGTCACCGATATTTTCCCTGGGTACGACCACATCACCAGCTGCATCGGGGCGACCAACGCGGCGTACCATGGGGCCAGCATGCTGTGCTACGTCACGCCCAAAGAACATCTGGGGTTACCGAAGAAGGACGATGTCAAGCAAGGTTGTGTGGCCTACAAGATTGCGGCCCACGCGGCGGATATCGCGTTGGGGATTCCCGGGGCACGCGACCGCGACGACGAGTTGACGAAGGCTCGGGCGGCCCTCAATTGGGAACGCCATTTCGAACTCAGTTTCGATCCGGATACCGCCCGGGCTTTTCACGATGAGGATTTGGACGTGGACACCGATTTCTGCGCCATGTGCGGCCACGATTGGTGCAGCGTCCGAATCAGCAAGGAAATTCAAGAGTTTGCCAGCGGCAAGGACGCGAAGTTCCAATGGGACCGCGCCAAAGTCTCGGCGGCGTTGACCGTGGAACAGCAAGCAATCTTGGAAAAGCGGGGCATTTTGTCCCCCGAAGAAATCCATCAGCTCGCCAGCAAAACGCGAAATAAGATGGGCGGCGCCCACGGGAAAGCCACCTGCCACAGCGACCAGTCCGATCGGGGATCGGCTGAACGCCTGCAGGCGAGCGCCGCGGAAGAAACTCCGTCCCCGGGGTAACTCCGTCCCCGGGGTAACTCTGTCCCCGGGTGTAACTCTGTCCCCGGGTGTAACTCTGTCGATTTGGTAACGCCGGCGTAACGGAAACGCCAGTGATTCCGTAACAATATTGCGTATTCTGCGTCAAACCGCGAAGCGATTGCGGTTCGAGAAATCGCTGGCGAACCAAGATCGGGTGGGCGGCGTCGAATTACTGGCAAACCACGCAAGTTGGAATGGCGGCGGGCAACTTATCTTTGCGATTTCCCGGTTTTTGCCACGTCTACCGGTAGGGGGCGAAGCGTCAAGGATTCGATGAATTTCGGGAGTACCATCATGCATCGGTACAACGGTTCGGTTGATTCAATTGTACAGCACGCGCTGGCTATCGCCGATTCGGTCGATCGCGCGCGGTACGTGCTGGAATCGTGCGGCGGGGATTCGGAGCTGCATCGATTGGTCGAGTCGCGTTTGTGCGGAGCCTGCGCGTCGGACGTGCTCTTGGACGAAACGACGTTGGGGCATCGCCGCGCCGCGGACGTGGAAGGTGTGCCGGCGGTCGGCACTCAGGTCGGCCCGTACCTGCTGTTGGAAGAGATCGGTGAAGGAGGGATGGGAATCGTCTTTTTGGCGCAGCAGACTCAGCCGATCGTGCGGCGGGTAGCGCTGAAGGTGATTAAGTTGGGGATGGACACGCGCCGCGTGGTCTCTCGCTTTGAAACCGAACGGCAAACGATGTCGTTGATGGAGCATCCCGGGATCACCAAAGTCCTGGATGCCGGGGCGACGGAGACGGGGCGTCCCTATTTCGTGATGGAGCTGGTGCAGGGGCGACCGATCACCGAGTACTGCGACCTGCAGCGACTTTCGATTCGACGGCGGCTGGAGATCTTCATCCAGGTTTGCAACGCGATCGAGCACGCCCATCAGAAAGGTGTGATCCATCGGGATATCAAACCGACGAATATCCTGGTCAGCGAGAACGACGGGCAACCCCTGCCCAAAATTATCGACTTCGGAATCGCCAAAGCGACATCGCCGAATGCCGGATCGAGCCAGACGAACGTCACGCAATTCGGTGAAATGGTCGGCACGCCGCTGTACATGAGCCCAGAACAAGCCAACGAAGACGATGTCGATACCCGGTCCGATATCTATTCGTTGGGGGTGGTGCTTTACGAGTTGGTGACCGGAACCACGCCGTTCCATAACCTGAAGAACTCGGGCGTCCGCCAGATTCGCGAGGCGATCGGCGCCAGCGATCCACCCACGGCGTCGCAGCGAATTAGCAGTTTGGGGGAGACGATCAGCGAGGTCTGCGCCAAGCGTGAGACCGACGTCAACGCGTTGCGGCGTTCGGTGCGCGGCGAACTGGATTGGATTTTGACCAAATGCCTGCAACGGGAACGGAGCCAGCGTTATCAATCGGCCGGGGAACTTGCCCGCGAGGTGAAGCGCTTTTTGAACGGCGAGGCGTTGGACATCGCGGCGCCGACGTTTTGGTACCGCGGCAAGAAGTTCGTCGCTCAGCATCGGGGAGCCTTTGCGGCGTCGGCGGCTGTTCTGCTTCTTTTGGGTTTTGTCAGCATCTTTTCCTCGTGGATGGCGGTCCGTGCGAGTGCGTTGGCTCAACGGGCCACCGACGCCGAACACTTGGCGAATTCGCGGCTGGCGGACGTCGCGCGGGAACGCGATCGGGCTCGGGCGGCCGAACGACGTTTGGCCCAGCTGGAGCGGCAACAGCGCAACCTGGTGGCGATCCACGAGGCGGCTGCGCAGTTCAACGCCGAGAATTTGAAGGTGCTGCTTGCGAAGTCGAACGAGCGCGATGCGGACGGCCTCCCCCCAGGGGTCAAGCTGATTTCGCTCGCGTCGATGATCGATTCCGAGTGGAATCCGCTGGCCGGTCGCGAAGCGTCCGACGACATTCCCCAGCCTCCCGGTCCTCCCGAAATCGGAATCCCCCGGTTGGATTTCAATTCCCAACCCAGCCTGGATATGTGCCCGCTCGGGGAGGCGGCCAGCGCTTGCGGCGAGGTCATGCTCGTCGTCCCGGACGGCCAAGAGGATTGCCAGGAGGGGGTGCTCAAATCGATCCTGCAGCAACAGCGGGCTGCGTTCGGTACCGAGGATGTGGTGGTGGCGGCAACCTTGCAGCAACTGGGTAAGGTGATGTCCGAACAGGAGAACTGGCAGGCCTCAAGTGAATACCTCAGCGAGGCGTTGGCGATTCTGGAGAAGGAAGCCGCCATGCATCCGGAGTGGATCGAATTCCGAGATCGCGTCGCCAATTATATGGAAGGCAACGGGAATATTCGCCAAGCGCTCACCGACCTCAAGTCGGCCGCCCAGACGTTGCAAAGCGACGAATTCCAAGACAGCGTCCGCTCTGTTCTGAATAAGATCGGCGAGAAAGTCCAGAGCGAATCTTCCAAGGAGGACTAGCTGCGGCTTGCGTGGCACTTGTAGAACAGTTGTCCTCAACTGTTCGCCCACTGTTCAGAACGAGCAATTGAGGACAATTGCTCTACACTGGATTGTAGAACAGTTGTCCCCAACTGTTCTACCCGGCACGGTTGCCGATCGTAAGCGGATGGCTTAAGTTGGGCAGAGCAGCGCGCCGCTGCAAATTCTTTTGCCCTCACTGTTTGAGTGCGGCTACGATTTGAGACGCCGCAGAGCCATGTGGAATCAAGGTAATGTGTCGCCGGAGCGGTCTGTACGGACGGAAATTCTGCGGGGATTTTGGGTTTGTCTGGCGATCTGGATCTCGGGAGCCTCGGCGGTCCACGGGCAGAATGGTGCGGCGCCGGCCGTCGAAGCGCCTGCACTTGCCGTCGACAATGTGACGTTGCAGGATGTCGATCAGGCTGTGAAGCAGGTCGAATCCGCGACGGACTTGGACGAGGCGACGAAGACTCAATCCTTGGAATTGTTGAGCCAGGCGCGTCGCGAGTTGGAATCTGCGGCCAAGCGGGCTCAGGAAACAGCCCAATATCGGGCTTGGATTGAATCCGCGGAGCAGGACCTGCGGCAGGCGGAGCGGACGAAACAACAACCGGCTGCGACGGTGGATCGCGGCGCCTATGGTTCGGCAGAGTTGAGTACTCTGCAGCAGAACTTCGCGCTCCTGGAACAGCAGTTTGCCCAGAGCGAGCGTGAGTTGGCGGCTGCTCAGGCGGAACCACAACGGCGACTCACTCGCAAAGCGGAAATATCCGAAGCGATCCCGGCCTTGCGCAGCCAATTGCAGGAGACGGAGGCGGCTTTGGCGGCGTCTGCGGCGGCGGGCGAGCCCCCCTTGTTGCAAACATCGCGGCGACTGCTGTTGCGGGCGCGGAAGCAGGCGTTGACCGCCACGCTGACCGCGGGGGAAACCGAACGGAACGCCTACGACGCCCAAGGGGACCTGCCGCGATTGCGGATCGACCTGGCGGCCACCCGGCACCAGCAGGTGCAGGCCGAACGCGAATATCTGCGGAATTTGATCGCGCAGCGCCGCCAGCAGGATGCCGCGATCCAGCGGGAGGAGGCGGAAGCGGCGCTCGGCTCTGTTTCCCCACCCTTTCGACCTCTGGCCCAGGCAAACTTGGACCTGGTCGACCGCCGGCTGGCCCTGGCTGGAAAGATCCGCGAGGCCGATGCGGAGCGCGCCGCCGCGGCGAACTTGTTGAAAAAGTGGTCCGACGATTTGGCTCGAATGCGGCAGCGGGCGGAAACCGTTCAGTCGGAAACCCTGGGTCGTTTGCTGATCGAAAAGAACGACTCGCTGCCGGCCCGAACCGAACTACAGCGGATGACGACGGCCAGCCAGAAGATCCTCCGCGAATTTCAAGGGGAGCTGTTTCAACTGGAAGAGCGGCGGGCCGACTTGGCGAATCTGGATGTCGCCGTGCAGGAGGAGTTGACGGCACTCCGTCGTGACGGCGCCCAACTCCCGCGGGACGCGGACGCCGGTCTTCGCGAATTGCTGCAATCGGAGGCTCGGATCAGCGACAGTCTGCTCAACGATGCCAACCGTTATTACGCGGTGCGGCTGGCGACCCTGGAGGATCAGGAGAATCTGGCCAATGTCGTACAGACGTATCGCGATTTCATCGGCGAACGAGTGCTTTGGGTGCGCAGCTCGCAAACCGTGCGCTGGCGGGATTTGGAGCATGCCCGCGACGCCCTGCAATGGACGTTGGCGCCCACTGCGTGGCGGGCAGCTCGCGACCAGTTGTTAACGCGGCTGACGTCCCAACCCTTCCAGTTCTCGATGGTCGTCTTGGCGCTGGTCTTGTCGTTTTCGTACCGCCGCCCTCTCCGCCATCGCCTCCAGGAGTTGGGGGATGTCGCGTCGCGGATCGCCTGTCGAAGTGTTCGACCAACGCTGCAAGCGCTGGTCACGACGGCGATCCTGGCTCTCCCACCGGCGTTGGTGGTCTGGGCGTTTGGCTGGGGACTGAGGGGCTCGACCGACCCCTTGGTCAGCGCTTTGTCGTATGCCCTATCGAATCTGGCGATTCCGCTCTGGGGCTTGGAGTTTGTCCGACTGGTGTGCGTGCGAAAAGGACTGGGGGACAGCCATTTCGATTGGCCCGATCCCGCGATCGTCTCGACTCGGAATGGCCTGTTGTTGTTTGAGTTAATCGGGTTGCCGTTGCTGGTGACGGCGATCGTCTTTGAGCGGCAACAGAACGCGGAACATCGCGGGTCGTTGGGCCGATTCGCACTGATGTTGGTGTTATTGGTCCTGGCGATTGCCTTGTTTCGCCTGTTGCGACCGAAGAACGGGATTTTGGCCGAGTCGATGCAGCAGGCTCCCGAGGGGTGGCGCCGTCTGCTTTGGTCGGCGGTACTTCCCTTGGCGGTGCTGCCGCCGCTGGCGCTGCTCTGGTTTGCGATCGATGGCTACACGTACACCGCGTTTCGGTTGGGTTCGGCTTTCTTCAACAGCATTGGGCTGGTTGCGTTTCTGGTGATTGCGCGCGCGACGTTGTTTCGCTGGATTCGGGTTCAGCGCCGCCATCTCCGTTGGAACCAGCTGGTCGAAGCTCGAAGCCGGCAAAATCCCGCCGACGGCTCCGAAATGAGCGACCTGGATGCCCTGGCGGTCAAAGCGGAGGCGGTCGACCTGGCGGCGATGGACCAACAGGCTCGCCGTTCCATCGGCGTTCTCCTGTTTGTGACAGGGTTGATCGGCTTTTCCAGTATCTGGTACACCTACGTTCCGGCGTTGGCGCCGATCCTGGGGTACGAACTCTGGTCAGTACCGCTGGCCAATGGCGGGGCTAAGCCGATCACCGTGGGAATGATCTCGATCGGGCTGTTGACGCTGACGTTGGCGATCTTGGCCTCCCGCAACGTTCCCGGCCTGATCGACGCGTTGCTGCTTGGCCAGCTGGGTGTTGACTCGCCGACGCGTTATGCGATCAGCACGCTCACGCGCTACGCCCTGGTGTTGATCGGCGTGTTGGCCGCCTGCAATTCGATCGGCATCACCTGGCACTCGGCGCAATGGCTGGTCGCAGCGCTGGGGGTCGGTTTGGGGTTCGGCCTGCAAGAGATCGTGGCGAACTTCATTTGCGGAATCTTGTTATTGTTCGAGCGTCCGATTCGCGTCGGTGACATTGTGACCTTGGGGGAGACCACCGGCGTGGTGACGCGGATTCGCAGCCGGGCCACCACGGTCCGCAACTGGGATCGGCAAGAAGTTCTGATCCCGAACAAGGAGCTGATCACGGGACGGATTGTCAACTGGACCTTGGACGATCAAGTCAATCGTCTGGTTTTCAATGTGGGGACGGCGTACGAGAGCGATCCGCACCAGGTCCGCGACGTCCTGGTGAAGATCTTGGATGAGAACCCGAACGTGATGAAGGATCCGCGCCCGGTTGTTACGTTGGAACAATTCGGCGACAGCAACCTGGTCTTTATTATTCGCGCGTACCTATCGTCGATCGATGAGCGGTTGGAGACGTTGCACCAACTGCATACCACGATCCATCAGCGGTTCGCCGCGCAGGGGATCGAAATCGCCTTTCCGCAGCGCGAGCTGCGGTGGCACCGCGCTTCGGAGAAACGTGCTTAGAAGTTGATCTGGTACTTCTCGCTCATCGACCGGCGCAGTTCGGACATCGTCTGAACGACCTCGCCCAACAGGTCACGGGCTTTCTTTTCCCCTTCCACGTCGTATTGGGTGCCGATCGAGCGGCGTTCGCGGCTGCGATCGTTCATGTAGTAGTACGATCCGCCGTACCCGCCCCAGTAACTATCGTAGGCCCCGAAGCGACCGCCGGAAAATTCGTCGGCCGTGCCGGCCAATGCCGCCTTCTTGTCGAGGCTCGCGCCGCGCAACGTGCCGGCGGTGTCGCGGAAACTCTGCGAGACGTACATCCCGAACTTCGCCACGTCGGGATCGACATTGAGCATCGACATATGGTCGATTTCTTCGGCGTACCGTTCGAACCACTTGGCGTAGGTCACCAGCGACTTATCCGATTTGCTTCGCATGTCCTGGAAAATCGCCTCGACCTTGTTGAAGTACTGTTTGGACGAGGTCGCCATCTGTTGTTGCGCGTTGCCGGGGTCGGCGGTTTCTTGGCCGGTGGAATAAACCAGGTCGTGCTCGATCGAATGGCGAACCAGCGAAAGAATATCGCGGAAACCGGAATCGGTGAGCGGGCCGGAGAGTCGGACTTGGGTGCCGTTGGCTTCAAAGTCCCAGTTCTGCAGATCGTCGATCATCGTACCGCGGCGCTGTAAGACGTCGATCAACAGTTGTTTGCCTTGCGCGGACAACGGCCCGGTATTTTCGGTGAAATCGATTTTGATCGACCCAAAGATCTTGTCGCGGACCGTGATGCCCAAGGTCAGGCCTTGGATCGTGGCCAGCACTTTGGCCATCGCCGGCACGGCCGCACCGGAGATCACGCCTCCCATCTGCAGTCGTTTGGTAATTTCCGTTTCACTGATGACATTCGCCAGATCCATCGCCATGATGACATCGGCATTCTTGTCGGCGAAGCCGATCGCTTTTTGGATATAGGGAGTCAGTTGCGACGGAGCTTTGCCTCGCGAATCCAACCAGCGCGAAGTGGCCTGGCGGTTGGCCGGCGTCATGGCCGCGACGGTCTGGTCGTCGATCTTGATGACGAAGGTGTCGTTGGGCAATGCGACGGCGTCGCGGCCGGAAACCGAGTCGATGAGTCCGCCAATTTTCTCGGAAATCGTGCCGATGTTGATGGGTGTGCCGCGGCGGGTAATCAACGAAACTTTCCAATGCGGGGACATGGTTTCCATATCGAGTTCCGCGCCGATAATCAGGTACTGCGTTTCGGGGTGGAAAAAGGCAGCCCCCGACTTGAAGGCCTGAAGCTGGTCTTTGCGCCAGCCCCTTGTTTTGGAAAGTTCGCTGTCGAAAATCCGTTTCGGTTGCACCAGCACAATGCTGTTGGTGGAGTCGGGCAACCATTTGGTCAGCGACTCAAACTGGCCGAGGAGTGAGGCGGCGCAGATCCCGACTCCCAGCAGCGACAAACAGGCAACTCGATACGATGACATCAACATGGTGTGTTCTCCGGATGCTGGGTGATTCCCCTGATCAGCTCGATAGGATGAGGCCGGCTGGATTTGATTCGGACACGACTTGATTCGGACACGATTCGTTTCGGACACGATTCGTTTCTTTCACGGCGCGTTCGACTTTTGGAAGACGTTCTCAGTGCGAACCGACCGCGGCGATTCCGCGTCGATCGCGGCCATCCTTCGGCGGGCGAGCGGCGGGAATACGACGCAAAATCGACGTTTCCGCAAGTGTCCATTGTTTCTGACGGGTGGTGAATGTCAAGTGCCTACGCTCCTGCTCTCTGGCGACGGGCCGCGGCTGGATGCCGCACCCAGCATCGAACCGTTAACCTCTTCCCAGACTCCCCCGTCGATTCTGGTTGCAACCCGCTGCGGACTCGGGTAGTTTGCAAGGAAACTCAAGATGCATCTGGAGCCAAGCACATGATTCGCTGGGGGATAGGATTACTTTGTTTGTGTCTACCGCTGGGCGCCGCAGCCCAGCAACGACTTTGGACCGACGCTTCCAGCAACTTCAGTTTCTCCGGCGAGTTGCTGGGGTACACCGCGGACCACGTCATCTTGCAGCGCGTGAATAAGGAACTTGTTACCGTTCCCATCGCACAGCTTTCCGCAGACGATCGCAAGTTCCTGGAAACCAAAGAGGCGGCGGAGATCACGCAACGCCGCGCCGATCAACAGCAGACCTGGACGTTGGCCAACGGTTTGAAGGTGGTCGGGCGCGTGGTCGATTTTGTCCAAAACCAGGTCACCGTGCAAAAGAAGCGGCAACGTGTGTACGTCGACGATCGACCGCTCCGCAATCTCCCTCCGGTCCAGCAGCGGATCATCCTTCGCCTGGCCTCGCACTACGAAAATCAAACGTTTGAAGACGAAGCCGCCTTGGAGAAATTCTTGGACAATCAGCCTCACGTTTATCAGCTCGATGGCGTCGTGTTCGAACACGAGAGCCGCGACGAGTTCGGCGTGCCGTTCTTTTTTTTCAACGACCAAGACCGGGCGATGCTGGAGGCGGGCTGGCAACGCTGGAAGCAGGCCGCCGACACGATGCAGAAAGAGCAAGCTGAGGAGGAAGCCAAAGCCGCCCAAGCGGCACAAGAATACGAATCGCTCAAGCTGCAGCATTCCGCCGACTCGTACCTCCAGGACCAGCAAGCCGATCGAGACATCAAAATGCTGGAACTGAGTCTCCTGGCGACTGCCGCCGGCGTCACCGACATGTGGGAGGTGCAGATCTTTCCGAATCTGGGAGTGGCCGACTACCCGCGGACGGTGATCGTCCCTGGCCGCAATAGCCAAGATGCACGCGTCGCGGTCGCTCAACGCTTTCCGAATTATTCGATCGGAGCGATCGCCAAGATCAATCGGGGCAATCGCGGGTTCCGCTGGTAACGTCGAAGAGTGTTCACGGGATGGACCACGAGGCGGCCACTTTCCAGGGGGCCCGGCCCACAGCTCGTGAACGGTTACATAACGTTGAAAAGGAATCGCCATGGCGAAAGTGCTAGTCCTGTATTACTCGATGTACGGCCATGTGGAGACGCTGGCCCAAGCGATCGCCGAAGGCGCTCAGAGCGTCCCGGGAGCCGCCGTCGATATCAAACGCGTTCCCGAGACCATTCCCCCGGAGGTCGCCCAGAAAATCGGCGTGAAGCTCGATCAGGCTGCGCCGGTCGCAGAACCCAAAGAGCTGACCGGCTACGACGCCATCCTGTTCGGTACGCCAACCCGCTTCGGAAATATGACCGGCCAAATGCGGAACTTCCTCGATCAGACCGGTGGCATCTGGGCCAGCGGCGGTCTGGTGGGCAAAGTCGGCAGCGTGTTCACCAGCACGGGAACGGGCGGAGGGAATGAGAGCACGATCATCAGCTTTGTGCCGACGTTGATCCACCACGGAATGATCTTTGTCGGGCTCCCCTACACCTGCCCGGAGCTCGCGGAAATCACCGAGGTCAAAGGAGGGTCCCCATGGGGCGCGGCGACGATCGCCGGGCCGGACGGCAAGCGCCATCCGAGCGGCAAGGAGCTGGCGCAGGCCCGCTTCCAGGGGAAGCATGTAAGCGAAATCGCCTCCCGGCTCTTTCCCGGGTAGTCTAGTCACCAGACCGGCGCTCCACCGAGGCAGGCTCGGTGGGGGCGAGGAAGTAGGTAGACGGATGGCTCTAGTCGCCAGACCGGCGCTCCACCGAGGCAGGCTCGGTGGGGGCGCGTGGGATGGTCGCCGCGGCCAGGTACGACGCGATTCGCCATAGGTGCTGGGCGACTCGACGTAGCCAACGATGCGCGTCCAGGCGGGCCAGTGTTTCATCGCCGGTATCGGATCCGTCGACGGTCCGTTCGATGCTGTGGCGGCGAAAGTCGTCATGCTGCTGCTCGAGCTGCTCCCACAGCGTTCGAACGCGATCACCCCACTGGGACGAATCGGGCGCGATGCGGAGATCGCCGCGCATCGCTGTCGCGATTCCGCTCGCGATCCCGGCCAACTCGTTGTCCTTCCGAACGGTTTCCAACCGATCGGTGCGCCGCATCCGGGCAAAGAGGCGGGCCAAATGGTCCAAGGCGTGCAGCGAATTCGCCATCCGCTGCTGAACCGCTGCCGACGCGCCGGCGACCTGAACTTGGGAGAGATAATGCCGAGTCTCGCGAGTCGCCAAGCCCCCACGGTCCAATCGATCCAGCAGTTCCGCGTCGCCGATCTTTTGCTCGAGTGCCTCCCGCAGCGCGACATTGGCGTATTGAGCCAAATCCCGCAGAGTGGCGATCGCGGCATCCAGGGCGCTAGAAGCATCGGGCAGCAAACGCCGCTCCAGTCGCCGCGTCAGATCCTGCTCGCTGGCCGGAAATAGATGCTCAATCAACCGGGTGAATTGCGACATGAAGGGAATCACCAGCAGCACTCCCAACACATTGAAGAGACTATGAAATCCCACGAGAGCGAATTCGGGCTCTTGAGCCAACGCCGCTGGCGCCCAGCGTTGCCAGATCCCAACGTACGCCGGCAATAACAAGAACGCGATCAGGCCCGAGATCAGATTGAAGACGACTTGGCCAAATCCGGTCCGCCGCACATGCACATTCCCGCCGATCACCGCCAGAACCGCCGTCACCGTGGTTCCGATATCCATTCCAATCACCAGCGATCCGGCTTGGGCCAGCGAGATGCTGCCGACGTGCAAGGCGGCCAGCGCCGTAACGACTCCGACGGAGGAGGATTGCGTGAGCACGGTCAACAGCAGGCCCACCAGCACCAGGCCGCCGCGTCCCCACCAGGTATCGGGGGGCAACTGATCCGGCCGGATGAGATCGCGCATCCCCAGCATCCCCTCGCGGAGCGTATCGATCCCCACGAACACCAGGCCGAACCCTGCCAGCGCCATCCCGATCAGGGCCCAACGCCGGCGGCCGAACAGCCGCAGCAGGGCGCCGACGAACAACAGGCACAGCATCAGCTCTCGTGTTTCTAACTTGAATCCCAAGAGCGCGACCAGCCAACCCGTCGTGGTGGTGCCGATGTTGGCCCCCAGGATAATCCCCATCGCCTGGGGAAAGGTCAGGAGCCCCGCCCCGACAAATCCGACCGCCATCAAAGTGGTGGCGGACGACGAATGCAATAGCGCCGTCACCACAAACCCGGTCAGCACGCCGCTCCAGGTTGTGGTGGTCAATCGGGCCAATGTTTGGCGAAACGAATCGCCGGCCAACCCCCGGAGGCCATCGGTCATCACCGCCATCCCCAACAGGAACAAGCCGATGCCGCCGATGAGAGACCACGCGTTGGGGTTCATGTTGGACTCGCCGCGGCGTTGGCCTGGGGCAACGACGAGGGATCCGGTCGGGCTGCGGAGTCGATCGAATTCCTGGCTGGCGGCGAGTCCATCGCGACCAGGTTCAGCAACCCGTTACGGACTCGGGCGCGGCACGCGCCGTCCCACCAGCCCAAATACGCGTTTCGCTGGTCGCTCAGCCGAATGCACTCGCGGCGGATCAACTTGGTCGCC
>JBGSLW010000243.1:0-6763 GCA_041740495.1 Pirellulaceae bacterium | reverse complement strand
GGCGGCGGTCCGCGGCATGACCACCGTGGCGGGAATCGAAAACAACTTCGCCGCCAGGGCCAACGCCTGGGCGTGGTTGCCGCTGCTGTGCGTGATCACGCCCCGGGCTCTCTCGTCCGAAGCCAATTGCGAAATCGCATTGTAAGCGCCGCGGAATTTGAACGCCCCCACCCGCTGAAATTGCTCGCACTTGAAAAACAGCGCATGACCGCTCCGCTGGTCCAATTGCCGGCTGGTCATCACGGGAGTCCGCTGAGCGACCGAACGCAAGGTCTCCGCCGCGCGCAAAACGTCGTCGGGGGTCGGCGATGGCAAAGGCACGTTGATGATCTCCCGGGGCAGCCCAAAACCGCAGGCTAACGCCATCGGGATCATTTTTCAACCGACGGCACGCGCGAACCGATTTCCGATCAAACCGCTCGTAACAACCGGATCGACTTTGTCGGTCGTTGTGGTTCCCTGTTTGCGGGCCTGTTCTCCCCTGCCCCGCCGATTTTGGCTGGTTCCGGGGGTTCCGCTCGGGGGAGGAGCCCGTCTGCCCAGCGTCAGATTCACAACGTAGAATGGAGGTCTTCGGTGATAGCCACACGCTCAGGAGTAACTGTGTCGGAAAAAAGTAGTCAGGCCGCGGTGGATCGAGTCGATCCGGAACGCAGTCTTCAGCTGGCGCGAGCAGCCGCCCAAATCGCAGTCGATCACGGCGCCGAAAATGTCGTGATTATGGATCTGAGCGACCATTCGGCGAACTTCGACTATTTTGTGATCGGCACCGGCCGCAGCCAGCGCCAGTTGCGAGCCCTGGCCGATGAGATCGATGCCAAGTTGGAAAAGGAGCTAAACGACAAGCGGATGCACATCGATGGGGCGGACACCAGCCAATGGGTGGTTTTGGACTACGGCACCGTCCTGGTGCATCTCTTCGACGAGACCACCCGGATGTTCTACGGTTTGGAAGCGCTCTGGGCGGATTGCCCGCGAATCCCCTTGCAAGCGGCTTAGCTTTCTCTCGATCCGGGGCAGCCCGCATCGCCGGTCAGCGCCATTGCTCAGGTCGAGTTTCGTCACGCGAACTTGGGACTCCTTGGGCTGACGCCAATCCCGTTGGGAGGCCGGCCGACGACAGCGGCCCGTCGAATCCAATAGTGTACATGCGTACACCTATGTTTTACGCCGGACGACGCCGGCTTCTCGCCGAGGATTCAGAGGCGATCGGGACGAAGCGATCGAATAGAGTGCACAAGACCGCTAATTTTCCCCTATTTTTTGCAATCGTCCCGGGCTGATTGACATTGGCCTTGGCCCAAATAAAGTAGTCGAGTCGCTCCGTTTCGGCTTTGCCGAGATACGACGCCGATGTTTTGATCCGGCAGTATGCAAGAACGCTGCGACCGCAAGTATGTCCGCTGTGCTGCACCAGCCGACAAGTCCACTTCCAAATTCCGATTTCCCTGCACCGAATATGAAGACAACTTTCGTTCGATATTGGCAATTTCGTGGGCGAATTTTTCGTGGTGTGTTTCTAGCAGGAGGTTGCCTGATCGCCTCCATGTCGCTCTCTGGACAGTTCGCTCAGGCCGATGACGTGACCGTTTATGGAATGAATGGAGTCGTGGGAACCCTGGGTGTCGATGGGAATCCGGGCGGCGCGGGGGGGCTTGGTGGAATCGGTGAAACCGCAGAAGCGATCAACCACCATTTGGGCTTCGACTACAACTCGGCCAATGCCTACGGCGGATTCGGTGGCGCGGGGGGCATGGGAGGCAACGGTGTCGGCGCCGGAGCCAACGGCGGGATGGGTGGCTTGGGAGGAATTGGCGGCGAGGCGATCGCCAATGCGCTGATTGGCGTGAGTTCGGGCACCGTGCAGACGTATGCCTATTCGGTCGGCGGAACCGGCGGGGATGGCGGCCTGGGTGGGTTCGGTGATGTCAATGGAGGATTGGATGGTCTCTCCGGTGATGGGGGCGTCGGCGGGAACGCGCTCTCGCTCAGCTCAGCGACATCGTTGGATTCGTACAGTTCCGCGAGTTCTCAGGCGTACGGCGGCAGCGGCGGTTATTCGCAAGATGGTGCGGGGGGACTCGGGGGTGACGCGACCAGCGATCTGTATACCGAATCGCAAGATGCGTCGTACACCGCGGATGGCTTCAGTTTGGCTGTCGGTGGGTCGGGCGGCAATTCTTTTGGGATCCGTGGCGGCGATGGTGGCAATGCGTTTGCCTATGGGACCGGGGGTTCCGTTTCCACGGGCTATGTCAACCTCAACGTTGACGCACATGGAGGCTCGGGCGGAGGAGGATCCGGCGGCGCCGATGGTGGCGATGGGGGACTGGCAATCATTGGAGCCGTCCACCTGACGGGTAACGCCGTCAGTGGGACGACCATCGCGGCGGGGGGTTCCGGCGGATACGCCAGTGGCAGCGGTAACGGCGGGCAAGGCGCCGGCGCCAGTCTCTCGAATTCGATCGACTTCACCGCGACCAGCGCTGCCTATTTGGGTCAGTACGCCTACGGTGGCTCGGGCGGATACACCCAAGGTGATGGGGCGTTTGCCGGAAACGGCGGGGACGCGTACAGCGCAATGGATTACACCCGGTCGATCAGCCAACTGAGCTTGACGACGATTGCCAATGGCGGCAGCGGAGGAGACAGTTATGGAGTGGGCAGCCAGGCCGGGGATGGCGGGTCTGCCGAGGCAATCAGCACCGCCGTCAACAGCCTGGCCGATGGTACCGCGAGCACGAATACGTCGGCGAGCGGCGGGACCGGTGGCGCCAACCTGGGCGACGACTTTGGCGGCGCCGGTGGGACTGCGACGGCCAGCGCGTCGGCGACAGGTTTCTATGCGTACGCGTCGAGCTCAGCCACGGGAGGTGGCGGCGGGAATTCGGGTGGTACTTTTGACGGGATGGCCGGCGGCGATGCCCTGGTGCATGCCGCAACGGACTCGGGCCTTCCGGGTGGCTTCGCGGATTCGACCGTAGACGTGGTTGGTGGCTGGGGAGGAAATGCTTACGGATCGGGAAATGGCGGTGCGGGGGGTACGGGAAATTTGGGATCGATCTCCGCTGTGGGCGATTCGATTCGCGTGCAGGCGACCGTCGCCGGCGGGGCAGGTGGCGGCGCTTATGGAAGTGGAAATGGCGCAGACGGCACTGCCGTCACGTTGTCCGATGCGATCTTGGGTACGTACACGGCAACCAGTTACGCGGATCTCGGACAATATGCCACCGGTGGGAACGGAGGCTTTGCGACGAGCGCTGGATCTTTGGCCGGCAATGGAGGCGAGGCGTCCAGCGAACTTGCGGTCGATGAGAGTCTCTTCACGGTGGAGTTCGATGCGGTCGCCGAAGGTGGATCGGGTGGAGCGCACAGCGGCGGCTTGGGAGATGTTGGCGGTCACGGAGGCTTGGCATCCGCTTTGGCGACTGGCGTGAATTTTGGCGGTTCGATCTATGCCGATTCGATGGCAGTTGGTGGAAATGGCGGCGACGGGACCGACGGTAGCGATGCCGCGGGTGGGACCGGAGGGGACGCGTTTGCCGACGGCGGCGTGTACAGCGTCGACAGCTCAACTTTCAGCGCCTACGCCCAAGGGGGCCAGGGCGGGTACTCCCACGGCGCTCAAACAGGCGGCAATGGCGGGAACGCGACTGCCGGGGGCGAAGCTGCCTCCGATTCGTCCGCCTATTTGTCCGTGACGGCAGCGGGTGGCGCCGGCGGAGACAGCTTTGGTACCGGAAACGCCGGCAGCGGAGGAACTGCAGACCTGGGACTGGTTTATGTAAGCGGGCCGTATGTTCAGGGCAACGCGACGGCCGTCGGTGGAAGTAGTGGATCCGCGTGGGGGACCGGTGATGCCAACGACGGCGTGGACGTCACTTTGAACAACGTCTTTAGTTACGACTCTGCCAGCGATGGCCTGGACCTGGCACAACAAGCCTTAGGGGGCAATGGTGGTAACGCATTTTCCGCCGGCGGAGTCGCCGGCAACGGTGGCTGGGCCGATAGCACGTTGGCACTGGCCGAAAGCATCAACGGCAGTTTGAACGCGTCGGCGGGCGCCCATGCCGGGTCCGGCGGCGGCCATTACGATCCCAACGAATCAGGAGGTATCGGCGGGAACGCGAACGCGTTTGCTTCCGCGATCAACGACCTCGGATCCTCCTCGTCGTACGCCGGCGCCAGCGGAGGTCAGGGGGGCTATCAAACATCCTCGGCGACCTACGCCGATTTCGGCGACGCCATGGCCACATCGTTCGCGCAGAGCCCGGTCTATGCCTATGCCGGCGCCGATTCCCGCGGCCGAAATGCCTTGGCGACGGCGTCCGCAATCGGCCCCAGCGGCGCCGCCGCGGCGTATTCGGTTGGCAACAACGGATCCTTGATTTCTGGTGAGGCGGGCGCCTACGCTTCCGTCGGGTCAACCGCCGACAGCGAAACCTTTGCGTCGGGGATCGGCGAATTCCGGTCGCTCGCAAATGCAACCGGCAAAGAGGCGTTTAGTTATCTGGCCGCCAACCCGCTCGATGTCGACGTCGCTGCCTTCGTCGCCGGGAATGCAAATATCGAGTCCATTTTTCAGATCGATACCGGGGCGGGTACGGTTCTGGCCCAAGTCGCGGGCGGTGGAACCTTCGGCGGGCAGTTCGCCGATGATGGAATCGATGGCAATTTCCATTCCGGCAACGCCACGGCGACCATGATCGTCAATGATATCAGCCTGGACGGAATGAATTTGTACGTCGGCCTGTTCAACGGCAACCTCTCCGGTCCTGCCATGGATTCTTGGTCGCTGACGATCGAATCGCAAAGCACGGGGTATTACCAGTACTGGGATTCCTTCTCGACTGATCTGACGGACTTGTTCAACGACAATGTGGTCTACGTCGGAATCCAAGATCTGCAGAGTACCGGGGGGACCAGCGTCTCTCTCAGCTTTGACTGGACCTCCAGCCAGATGGGTAGCGGATGGCAAGGGAGCTTCGTCGCGGGCTTCACGGCGATTCCGGAGCCCGGAAGTTGGCTGCTATGGACCGTCTGCGCGGCTGGTTGGCTGGTTTCGCGTCGCCGTCGGTAGTGCATTCGCCCGCGAGGAGGGGATGGGGGGACGGAGAGGAAGAACACCCCTTCGTTCCTGGCGTGCGGGCGATTAGCTCCCGATCGAGGCGTGCCGGCATCTCGCACGAAAGTTCCGGTCGTTTCTTCACGTTCCCCGGTCGTTCGGTGGAGATCCGCACGCAAGGATGCGGAGGAAGAAGAGGAATGGTGCGTCGACGCCATGAAGCTCGGCTTGCCGGCGCCGTTGGCCCTCGGAGGCCGCGCGGATGCCTTCGACCCTCCCACAGAGAGGTCGTCCAGATACCTTGCGCCACAGGATCGCTCCATTTTGTTTAACGCCCAGCCGGAGGCGCCGGCTTCGCCCTTCCTGGCACTCCAAACATGCCGGCGCTACAAACATGCCGGCACTACAAAATGCCGGCGCTACAAAAATGCCGGCACTACAAACTTGCCGGCACGCCAAACATGCCGGCACTCCAAAGATGCCGGCGCCTTCGGCTGGGCGTTAAACGAATGATTCGCGCTTCAGGGCGAATCAAGATGGCGCGACCTCCAGACGGAAGGGTCCACAAAAACTCCACGTCGGTGCGCCCGTCAGCTGCGCAGATTTTGGTAACCGCCTGTGCCCAAAAACGTACCGCGATCTGTACTATCGGTTGGCGCGATCGAATTGATCGAGCTGTTCGAAGGCTTCGTCGGAATCGAGTGGAAGAGTATTCCCCCGCTGCCACCAGGCGAGACCGCACAAGATGCCCGCCACCACCAGGTACGCGGCCGCGAATTGCAAAACCGAGTGCAGGGCGGGGCCGCTCAATGTCCACGGCAAGTACATCTTGTCTTCGCTGGAATGCATCACACCGCACAGCGTCGCCACCGCACAGATGGCGAAATAGACCGCACCGCGAACCAATCGCCTGTCGATGATCTCCGCCAACGCGGACGACCAGAGCAAACTCGTGACGATGAACCCACCAGCCAGCGCCATCACCACACCGATTTGTTCTTGTGCTTTCGGGCTGAGTTGGTCAATCCCGATGCCTTGGCTCAGCAGGGCGGGATCGAACAGGACCGCCCCCAGCAGGATCGCTGCCAACTTGGCGACGGCGGGCAAACAGGCGAACGCCAACGCCGCATAATGCCGCCGTGGAGTCGCGCGGTAACTCTGGGCAGTAATCTCCAAGCCAACGAAAATCAGGATCGGCAGCAGAGCTGCCTTCGGAATCCAGAGATAGAGGTAGCCAAAGTAGCCAATCAGACCAGCCCCGCCGACGAACAGTGCGGTCAGCAAGGTGTAGAGGGCTCGAGCCCCCATCGCCTTGTAGGCGGGATGTCCAATGTAGGGAGTCGTCTGGATCACTCCCCCGCAGAATGCGGCGGCAAGTGTGGCGATCGCTTCCACACCGATGATCGTCCCCGTCCGATATTCGTCCCCGACGGATGCCGCGCTCTCGGTGCAGTCGATCCCTCCGATGACCGTGGTCAACGCAAAGGGAATGATGTACGGCAGATAGCGTAGCGATTCGCGCCATGCCCCAATCCACTCGAACGAGAACACGTGCAGCCATTCCCGCGGCAACCAGCCTGCGGCCGGATCAAATTGGGCCGTGGCGGGGGGGACCAGCGCCAGCCCAGTCGCTTGCGAGATTCCCGCCAGCGCGTAGTACACGGCCACCGACAGGACCACGGCGCCCGCGGCGCCGGG
>JBGSLW010000242.1:0-4867 GCA_041740495.1 Pirellulaceae bacterium | reverse complement strand
GCCCTGCACGAGGATGGCGCCTGGTCGCCGCGGCACCAGCGAGCGCTCGTGCGGTATTATGTTGCGGCGGGAGCCGGTGGACTGGCGGTCGGCGTCCATTCGACGCAATTCGCGATTCGCGAGCCGCAATTCGGGCTGTTCGAACCGGTGCTGCGGCTGGTGGCCGAGGAACTGCAGGCGTTGCCGGCCGACGACTTCGTGCGGATCGCGGGAATCTGCGGGAACACGCCACAAGCCCGGCGCGAAGCCGAACTCGCCCGTTCGCTCGGCTACCACGCCGGCCTGGTGAGTCTGGTGGCGCTGCAGCCTGCCGATGAATCCGCCGCGTTGACGCACGTCGCGGCTCTGGCCGAGCTCCTTCCGGTCGTCGGGTTCTATCTGCAACCGGCGGTCGGGGGCAGAGTTTACTCGGCAGAATTCTGGCGTCGGTTCGCCGAGATCCCCGATGTGGTGGCGATCAAAATCGCACCGTTCAACCGATACCAGACCTGGGATGTCGTCCGCGGCGTGATCGAAGCGGGTCGCGACGACATCGCTCTCTACACGGGGAACGACGATAACATCATCGTGGACTTGCTCACGCCTTATGAATACCGCAGGGCCGAGCAAAACGTGCGGCGCTTCATCACCGGCGGTCTGTTAGGGCAGTGGGGCGTCTGGACGCGGCGGGCGGTCGAACTGCTGGCGGCGATCCAACGAGAACGCGGCCAACCGCAATTCGCCGCTCGCTGGCTCCGTGAGAACGTCGCCTTGACCGACGCCAACGCCGCGATCTTCGACGCCGCCCACAACTTCTCGGGATGCATCCCGGGGATCCTGGAAGTTCTTCGCCGTGTCGGCCTGGTCCCCTCCCGGCGCTGTCTCGATTCGCACGAACAACTCTCCCCCGGGCAGGCGGCCGAGATCGATCGTGTCGCGCAGGCGTACCCGCAACTCCAGGATGACGAATTCGTCGCGGCAGGCCTCGAGTCCTGGCTGGCCCCGTAACTTGGTACTTTCCTACTCCTACTCCTACTCGTACTCCCCCCCTCCTCCTACTCGTGCCCGACGCCCGTTCCACGCGCGCAGGCAAAGAGCCGGATCAGCACAGGTCGTCGCAGTTCCGAGGAATTTGATTCCGAGGGACCGTTTTTCGCAGCCGGCGTGGGTGAGAATTTGAGTACGAGTACGAGTACGAGGGATTAAGCGATCTTGCAATGGAGTCGCGGCTCGCGTTTACGAAGCCGCGACGGCTTGTTCTGGCCTCCAGCGCGACACTCCCGGCACTCCAGTGTTAGTGTACAAGCGTACACTATCCAGCTTCAGGCTGTTCGTCCCGGAATCGCGCTAGCCATTTGGCCAAAGGGGTCATCGCCGACCAATCGGGCTCGCAGGCGACACCGAGCCCCGTCGCGTGGTTGACATCGGTGAGGTCCAGACAACCGTCGCGGATCGCCAGGAACACGTCCGCGCCACGGCGTTCATACAGCCGCGGGTAGTGTTTCAGCGCCGCGGTCTGCTCGCCCGGCGTCAAATGCGAAAGTCCGCGAAAGAAGTGATGGCCGTTTCGCTCGGAGTGCGGCAGACCCAATGCGGCGACGACGGCGAAATCCTGCGGCAGCGCCACGGGGGGGAGATTGGTCAGATCTTCGCTGCTGAGAAAGTACTCGCCATCTCGTCGGCTGCGGACCTGAGCCAAGGCGAAATTCGCCAGCGACTTAAAGAGCCCTTTGCAGTTCTTGTGGGAAACGCCGCGATATCCGTCGGCGAGTGCCAGCCGATAAGCATCGAGCGGACCATCCGCTTCGTCGATAATCAGTGGTTTGCGATTTGCGATGCGACCGAGCTCGGCGCGTTCGGCGGCCTGCAGCGGTCTTTGTCGATCGAGCGGTTGTTCGATGTACAGAATCCGCTGGAACAAGTCCGGCAGCTTCTCCGCAAGACGTTCGACGAATTCACGCAGGGCTTGCGGGTCCGCAAAGGCCTCGTTGCCGTCGAGCGTGATGCGCGGATCGAGCGTCTGGATCTGCTCCCATACCCGCTGCAACCGCGCTAGATCGCGGGGGACATCGCCTCGCACTTTGATCTTGAAGTACGTGATCCCCTGCTGCCGGATATAGTCGCGCAATGTCCACGGCTGGCCATCGGCGAGCCGCCAACCGACGTCACAATCGCCGTCGTCCAAAGGATCGCTCGCTCCGACGGTGTGTCGCACAAAGACTTTGCCCAGCGGCTCGGGCGGCAGCCAGTCGCTCACCGTTCGCTCGGCCAACTCCGGATGGATCTTCTCCAGCTCGAGTCCCAGTTGTTCGGCGGCCAACGCGGCATGGAAAGGGACTTGGTTCAGGCGGCACCAGGCATCGACGATCGCCCTTTCGAACAGCGCTTCGGCGAACGCTCGGCACAATGGAACGGCCGAGCGACCTACCGCCGATTCCCCTATGGCCTGGTGCGCCAGCCACCAGGCTGCAAAAGGGGATTTTGCTTCCGGAAGGCGGCCATACTCATCGCGAGCGGACAGCACCAACTCCAGCAACTCGCGCAGTTTTCGCTGCGGAGCGATTCCCGTTCGTTTGTCGAGCCAGCCGAACGAAGGCCAATCGGCGGCACACCCCCAAGCACTTCGCCCGTCGGAGGATTGAATCTCCACACGCACTTCGACGTTGATCCGCATCCACTCGGGAAAGACCGACTGCCCTGCCCCGATCTTGAAATCCATGCGGGGCGCACCGATCTCCCGCGCCCACATGTCGATCTGAATGATGCGCAATCCCATGCCGCGCTAAACCGCATTTCGAAAACTGAAACCCATCGTAGAACTGCCATTGTAGATCATCTATTGTAGATCAGTTGTCCTCAACTGTTCCTCTTCACGGCTACACGAGCAATTGAGGACAATTGCTCTACTCTCAGAGTAGAACAGTTGTCCTCAACTGTTCTGTTAGCGGCCCGGACGAGCAACGGCGGACAATTGCTTTACTCTCAGAGTAGAACAGTTGTCCTCAACTGTTCCTCTTCACGAGCAATTGGGGACAATTGCTCTACATTTGGACCCGCCAATCAAGCGCCAGGCCGCCGCGGGGCCAGCACCGAGTTGTCCGGATCGACGACGTTAACTAAAACTATCGACCAGTTCCTTCAATATCCAATTCTTCGTAGCTGCGGTCGCCAGGCCGCGGAGTTTCACCAAGATGCAACGGCCGCGCACTCCCCCCGATGGCAAATGTCCCCTGGACCGCGACGCCTGCAATCTCCAGTGCAAGTACAACCATTTCGCCGCCGACGATCTGGAAATCCATTCGTGGGAGCTGAAATGCGTCGATTGCGGCTACCGCCAAACGATCGCCTACCGCAATGATGAGGAAGATGTCGATTGGAGCAGCCAGGCGCCGGCGACATGTCCATTCTGCCAGCGAACGGGACTCGCGCCTGGAATCAACCCATGCGGCGAGTAATCCGCAGCCATATCCCCAACGCTTCCAGTTAGCCGCCGCTTCGTTTAACGCCCAGCCGGAGGCGCCGGCTCCACGTTGCCAGGGCTCCACGTTGCCTCGACACGCCGTGCCAATGCACTTGCGACAGCAAAGCCGGCGCCTTTGGCTTGGCGTTAAACGGGGAATTCGGAATATTCTGATAACAAACCTGCACGACCTCCCAAGCCAGAGAACAACGGAGCCAAAAAAAAGTTGTCGGCGCCGTTGACCCACGCCGCGAGACGTAATGCGACAGGTTCTTAGCCAAAGTAAGCGACGGCGTTGCGAAAGATCTGGAGACCTTCACCTTCTTCACGCAGGCCTTCGCGAGTCCACCGCGGGTGATGGGTCGGCTCGATATTCCGTTCCGGGTGGGGCATCAAACCGAAGACGCGGCCCGACGGATCGCAGAGCCCGGCCACGTGTTGTTGTGAGCCGTTGGGGTTGTGGGGATACTCCACATCCTGGTCGGTTGGCCGCCCGGAGTACCGCAGCGCGATTTGTTGGTCGTCCGCTAACTGCCGGGCTTCGGCGTCGCTGCGAAAGACGAACTTGCCTTCGGCGTGTGCTACCGGCAGATAGAGTGATTGGATTCCGCGCAGGAAGATACACCGGGTCGATTCAACCTGCAGATGAACCCAGCGAGACTCGTAGCGTCCGTTGTCGTTCCAGGTGAGAGTGGCTGCGGCTGGGCCAGCCGGATCGACGAACAACAAACCGCTCTTGATCAAGACTTGAAATCCGTTGCAGATCCCCAAGATCAACTTTTCCGCCGAACGGAACTCGGCCAACGGTTCGAACAAATGGTTTCGCATCCGTTCCGCCATCACCTTGCCCGCGGCGATATCGTCTCCGTAGCTGAACCCGCCGGGGATGCAGAGAATCTGGAAGTCTCGCAGCAGACCGGGGTTTTCCAGCAAGCGATTGACGTGGATCCGTTGCGGGTCCCCCCCGACCCGGGCGAACGCATACTCGGTCTCCAGATCGCAGTTCGTTCCTGGCGCGCGGAGCACCAGTACCTTCGGTTGGGCCATCGGCTGTCGGACCTTTATGCTGGAGGTTACTGAGATCGAATCGGAGCGACTGGGGTGACCGAGAACACCTTGGTATCATTGAACTGGATTTCACCAGACGCTGCTAGCGGTTGCAGTTTTTCTCTAGGTCGGGGCGGTCGAGTCACCTACAATTCGCCGCCCGAAATAGTCGCAGAGGAACCTCTGGCATGCTGAGATTTTTGACCGCCGGTGAATCGCACGGTCCGGAGTTGACCGCGATCGTCGAAGGGTTCCCCGCGGGGATCGCCGTCGACGTCGCGGCGATCAACGCGGAATTGCGTCGGCGGCAGGGGGGCTACGGCCGCGGCGCCCGCCAATCGATCGAAGCGGATGAAGTGCAGATCGTCGCGGGGACTTGGC
>JBGSLW010000241.1:0-5530 GCA_041740495.1 Pirellulaceae bacterium | reverse complement strand
GCCCTTCTCCCCCACAAAGCTGGGGGAGAAGGGGGCCAGACAACGATGGGGGAGAAGGGGGCCAGACAACAAAGTGTAGATATCAATGACCCTGCCTCGGTGGAGCGCGGTCTGGCGACTAAAGGCGAAAATCACCGCGTTTTCAGTTCTTTCGTACAGTAATACCAATCCGTACAGGAAAGCCCTTCCTGTTCGCGCTGCTCGGCGGCGGCTGCCGTGGTTGGCGGCGGCGCCAAGACATGATCCCCGGGCTGCCAACCCGCCGGCGTGAGTACGCGGTGCAGGTCGCTAGTTTGCATCGCCCGCAAAATGCGCAGGATCTCGTCGATCGATCGTCCGCACGTCATCGGGTAATAGATGATGGACCGGACAATTCCTTCCGGATCGATAAAGAAGGTCGCTCGCACCGCGGACGTATCGCTGGCCCCGGGCATGATCATTCCGTAGGCAGAGGCGACTTTCAGTGAGAGGTCGTCGATGATCGGAAACGGAATCTCGACCCCGAAATGCTGCTTGATGTTGCGAATCCAAGCCAGGTGGGCGAAGTTGCTGTCGACGGACAGCCCCAGCAGTTCGCACTCGGCCGCCTGGAATTGCGGGAAAGCTTGGGCGAAAGCGAGAAACTCGCTGGTGCACACCGGTGTAAAATCGCCGGGATGGGAGAGCAGGATCAGCCATTTTCCGCGGTAATCGGTGAGCCGCCGCGGACCGTGCGTGGTATTGGCTTGAAAATCCGGAGCGGGCTCGTTGAGTCGAGGCAGAGACGACGGGCAATTTTCGCTCATGGCAGTTGGGGAAAAATGAAACGGTGTCGCCTTGACGGCCTCGGCTCAACCCAAGCGGGGCGACGCTGGGGAATTCTACCATAGTCCGTTGCTGGCGAGTCCCGCGCGAAACTGGCTTTTCCTGCTGGAAGCGAATTTTCGCGATGCAAAGTTAATTTCAATTGCGCGCGGGATGGTATAGCATGTTTAAGTCGTCGCGTCTGGGAATTTCTGGGCCGACCGAGCCCATCGCTGTACCCATAGTATCGCGGCCAAGGTCGTTGGGGAGCATTGTGTGCGATGGATCCAGCCGAACTAAGCCGGATGGCAGCACCGCTCAGCCACGCGGAACGGGTCAAGTTGCTTGACCGTTTCTGCGGAGGCGACTCTCAGTTGCGCACATCGGTCGAATCTCTGCTTTTCGATCATGACCAGCAGGCGAACACCACGGAAAAATCTGAAGCCAGCAGCGTTCCCCAGGTAGGTACGCCAGTCACCGCGTCGTGGGAATCTGCGGTCGGTATAAGCGGCGCCAAGCTTGTCGCTGGAAAATACAAGCTCGTGCAACATCTCGGAGAGGGAGGCATGGGTTCGGTCTGGCTTGCCGAGCAGGATGCCCCGGTGAAGCGGCAGGTCTTTGTACTGGTGTGCCTGGCGGTCCAGCACGCGCACCAGAAGGGAATTATTCACCGGGACATCAAGCCCTCGAATATTCTGGTTTGTCTGGTGGATGACCAACCGGTTCCGAAGCTGATTGATTTCGGGTTGGCCAAAGCGACGGGGCCGGCACTCACCGAAAAAACGCTCCATACCGGACTGCATGTGGTGGGGACACCTCAGTACATGTCTCCGGAGCAAGCCACCTTCGATCATCAGGATATCGATACCCGCAGCGATATCTATTCGCTGGGTGTGCTGTTGTACGAGTTATTGGCTGGGGTGCCTCCTTTTACTCGGCGTTCGATGGAGCAATCGGGACTCGCCGAGTTCTTGCGGATGATTCGAGAGGAGGATCCACCGCGGCCTAGCGCCAATCTGGCGACTGCGGCGGATTTGCCCAGGATCGCAGCCCAACGCCGGACCGAACCGAGTCCGCTGATCGGGTTGCTGCGCCGCGACCTGGACTGGATCGCCATGAAAGCCTTGGAAAAGGATCGGGCGCGTCGCTCGGTTTTCTAGGAGTCCTCTTGCAGGACCAAGGCAATTTCTCCGAGGCGGAACGCTGCCTACGAGAAGCTTTAGAAATCAAACGGCGCGTGCTCGGCAACCAGCACCCCAGTACGCTCGTTTCGCTCAACAACCTGGCGGTGCTGTTGCAAGACCAACAGCAGCTCGCGGCGGCCGAACCACTTTTCCGCGAAGCGATGGAGATCAAAATACGAATCTTGGGGCTCGACCACCCCGATACGGCGATTAGCATTGACAACTTGGCAATGGTGCTCGACAAATTGGGACGGCGGACAGAGGCCGAATCTCTGCTCGCGAAGACCTTGAGCGCAACGCACCCGACCACACGGAACTGCGTTCAGGCCCTGGTGGATCTCTATACGCTTCGCGAGCAAACTGCGCCGGGACAGGGACATGACGTGAAATTGGCGCAATGGACGGCCAAGCTGAACGAGCTTGCCACGGAGGGGCAGGCCAGCGACTAGGACCGCTTCGCGAAATCACGTCCATGCCCCCAGGGGCACTCCCGAATCCCGTTTGCCTCCACATCCTACTAATCATTCGAAAGAAACGTCTCCATTTCGGGCGGGAGCCGGGATTCGAATTCGAGGGTTTCGCCGGAAACCGGATGCACCACGCGGAGCGTGGCCGCATGCAGCGCCAAGCGATGGTTCGTCCAAGTCGAACGGCGTTTGGAATGGCGGCCATAGCGCGGATCGCCCAGCACGGGATGGCCCGCTTCGGCGAAATGAACGCGGATCTGGTTCCGGCGTCCCGTTTCCAAGCGGATCTCGACGAACGATGCTTGAAGCAACTGCCGCAGCAAACGGTAATGCGTGATCGCCAGTTCGCCTTCCGCGGGCTGCCGGGTCGAATACCGATCGAGATTCCTGGCGGTTGCCAGATGCGATCGAAAGGTCCCCTCGCTGGGCGTTATTCGACCCTCCACCAATGCCAAATAGATTCGGTGAGGTTGGTGGTGGCGAAACTGTGCCTGCAGTCTGCCGGCGGATGCTTGGGATTTGGCGAAGACCATCAGACCACTGACGCCGCGGTCGAGACGCTGTACCACATTCGGCAGCGCTCCTCCACCTTGGTGTCGCAAGTAGTCGCCAACGCGTTGGACCAGTGTGTTCGTTTCATTCCGAGCTGTCGGCACGCTCAAAACATGGGCCGCCTTTTCAACCACCAGCAGCTCTCGATCCTCAAACACAATCGAAAAGGCCGGGTCCCGCCAGACTTTTTTCGCGCGATAGCGTTGTTGCGGATCGAACCGCACATGGACGCGGTCGCCAACCTGCGTGTTGAGACGAACGTCCTGGCAAACGGAATCATTCACCCGCACACATCGATGATCGAACAGACCACGGACCTGGCTGCGCGAACAACCGGCAAGTTCTTGCACCAACCGGTCGATCCGCCCTACGTCGGAAGGCTCGACCACGATCGTCTTCGAAATAAGCGACATGTTGGCAGGCGAGTACGAGCCGAAAATGCGGGAATCCTCAGGCCTCAAACGTCGCCGGGGACGCCGCGGGCGAAGTCACTGCGACAAAATCGCCACGAGCGTCCTGCAGGCGATTGCCCTTGACCGGCGCTTGGGCGATTTGTACTCTTTGGCCCGATCGAATCAACCCCCCCCCATGGCAAGCAACGCACTTTTCCGACGCCCAGATGCGGGCATCGTTCGGTTGCGTTCGTTGATCCATGGATTCCATACCGACCGCAAGGAGGCTGGTCTCTATGAGCGTTGTACCTGGCGCCAATTCGTCATCGATCCCTATGTTGGATGTGACCGCGGACAATGCCCCATTGCAGGACGAGCTCGTTGCAGCCGCCGCGCCGGTCCTCCGCAGCGGGCACTACATTGGCGGCCCAGAATGCGCCGCCTTCGAACAACAATTCGCCGAATACTGCCGCTGTGAGCACGCGATCGGCTGCGCGTCCGGCTCCGACGCCCTGCTCTTGGCGCTGATGGCGATCGATCTCCAGCCCGGCGATGAAGTCATCCTGCCCAGCTTCACGTTCTTCGCCACCGCCAGCGCGGTTTGGCGATTGGGTGCGACCCCGATCTTCGCGGACATTTCGCCCACCACGTTCAATTTGGATCCGGCCCAGCTGGAGGACCTGGTCAGCGACTACACAAAGGCGATCATCCCGGTCCACTTGTTCGGTCAGTCCGCCGAGATGAACTCGATCCTGAACTTCGCCGCCGCGTACGATCTCCACGTCATCGAGGATGCCTGCCAGGCGTTCGGGGCCACCTACCACGATCAACGTGTCGGATCGATGGGGCACATCGGCTGTTTTAGCTTCTACCCAACCAAGAACTTGGGAGGGTTCGGCGACGGCGGAATGCTGACGACGAACGACGCCCAACTTGCGGCTCGACTCCGCCGACTGGCGAACCACGGCATGCAGCCGCGGTACTATCACGTCGAGGTCGGGATCAACAGCCGGTTGGACGCCGTCCAGGCGGCATGGCTCCGCGGCAAGCTGCCATACGTCAATGGCTGGAATGACGCTCGCCGAGCCAACGCCGAACGCTACGCCCAGTTGTTTGCCCAGCACGAACTGACGGGCCTCGTCGACGTTCCACAATCTCGTCCGGATTGCGGCCACGTCTGGAACCAGTACACGATCCGAGTCCCCGACGGGCGGCGCGATGCTCTGCGTCAAAAACTGAGCGAAGCCGGCATCGGCAGCGAAATTTATTACCCGGTGCCGTTGCACAAACAAGCTTGCTTCAGCACGCTCGACTACGAACCGGACAGTCTGCGCGAAACCGAACGCGCCGCGGCCGAGGTCCTGAGCTTGCCGATCTACCCGCAACTGGGGGCCGAAAACCAAGCGCGGGTCGTCCGCACGATCGCCGAATGCCTGGCCGATCTCCAGACGCAAAAACGCGTCGCGTGAGATGGATACTGGGTACTGAGTTCCGCCGCGGTCATCCGCTTCTCAAGCGGTTTGACTTAACCCACTGGATCTGCGCCAGGTGATGGTCGCCGTGCCAGACGTACTGGGCGAGTGCCTCGTCGATTCGGACGATCGCGTCGTATTGGGGGTGGCGGTAGGAACGGGCGAATTGTTGCGGCGTCAAGGACTCCAACAAGCAAGCGGACCGGGCATGCAAACCGCGGAGGATTTCCAGCGAATCGGCGATCGGCCAGGTCCGCGCGTCGGGCGTCTCCACCCATAAAGACTCGTCGTACGGCTTGATTGTCGGCAACTCCTCGGTGAGTGCGAACTTGATCCGCAGGAAGGCGTTCATATGGCTGTCCGCCAAGTGGTGGACGATCTGCCGAACCGACCAGTTACGGAAACGGGTATCGAGTTGATTCTCGGACCAACCGTCTGTCGCCGCTTTGATTCGTTCCGGCAGCTGCCGCCACCTCGCGATCAGGCCGGCGACGACCGGCGGCGTCAAGTCCTGCGGTAGAACGAATTCGCCGGCGGGATAGAGCGGTGGTTCGGACATGGTGACTCCGCAGCTATTGAAGCAGTTAAGTTATGAGTCAACTTAACCTTTTCATCTTCGTTTAACGCCAAGCCGGAGGCGCCGGCTCCGCGCAATGCACCAAGACGATTGAGCCGGCGCC
>JBGSLW010000240.1:0-6772 GCA_041740495.1 Pirellulaceae bacterium | reverse complement strand
CGCCGGCGTGGTGTACGTGACGGGAACGGAATACGTTTCGGTCCGATAGCACGGCCGGTACGTCGTGTACGGGACCTTTTTCATTTGCCAGGAATAGGAGGTGCAGGGACGATTGCACGTCACGGTGCAACCGGTGCAGGGGTCGGTCGATGTCGTCTGCTGGTACTGGGTGACGGGAACTTGTTCCCATTCCGTTCGGTACGCGGTGTAGGGGACGTAGTTGACGACCACGCGCTGGCACGTTTGCGTGCAGGTGGTTTGGCAGGTGCCGCACGGGCTTGGCGGCGCGTACGCCGTGACCGGAGCGCACGAATTACAGGTCGGCGCAGGGGTCCGGTGCCGTCCGAAAAGCCAATCGCACAAAGGACCAGCTGCGGCGGTTTGGCAACTGGGACCAACCGCGGTCGCTGCGACCGCAACTGCAATCAAAAACCGTGACATGGATGAGTTTACTCCGAGTTGTCTTCAGCTCCCCAAACTGCGGGAGACTCTCTGCCGTGGAAATCGGACCGCAGGCAGATCGGCTGCGCAGGGTCTAAGGCAACCAAGGGTAGATCGTGACTGAATTTTCGCAATGAGTTTTTTTCAGTAAATTGCCAGACATTTTTCGCAAATTGGGGGTGCATTCGGCGTGGGAAATCCAGGGACCTTGCGGAAGCCGATCCGCTTGGGATGATTGTGCGGATTGTGCGGTCTGGCCCTTGGGTGTCCGCTGCTGAGAGGAACTACGCAGCCGGCCCACGGCTGGTTCACCGAAAGCTCCGATTCGTTATCCCCAGAATCCCGCGAACCGATGTTTATTGTCTTTGAAGGAATGGACGGCAGCGGCAAATCGACGCAATTGGAGCTGGCCGCCAAGTACCTCCGCGGCGTGGGCTGCCCGGTGGTGACCTGTCGCGATCCCGGGTCGACTCGATTGGGAGAAGAGGTGCGCAACCTCGTCCTGCATCGAGACGAGTTGGCGATCGATCCCCAGAGCGAGATGTTTTTGTTCATGGTCGCGCGATGCCAGCTGGTGCGCGAAGTAATCGTTCCGGCATTGGAGCGACCAGCCTGGGTGCTGTGCGATCGCTTCCAAATGTCCACCGTGGTGTACCAGGGGCATGCCGGACAGGTCGATCGGGAAGCGATTCGAACGGTGGGCGAAGTCGCAACGGGGGGGCTGCGACCCGACCTGATATTTCTGTTTGATCTGGAGCCCGACGCGGCCTGGAACCGTTTGGGCCGACAGCTCGATCGGCTGGAATCACGCGGTCGTGACTTTCTGGCTGCGGTTTGCGACGGATTCCGGAAAGAGGCCCGGTTATTGGGAGACCGCGTCTGTTGGATCGATGCGAATCGGCCGGTGGAGGCGATCGCCCAGGAGATCGCCGCGAAACTGGCTGCCTGCATCGAACAGCAACTCGATCGAGGAGTCTGAGCGGATGACGGGTTGGAAATCGATCGTCGGCCATGTCGAGGTACTGGGCTACCTTCAATCGATCCTCGTTTCGGGGCGGATCGCAAGTGCCTTTCTGTTCTGCGGTCCGGAGGGGATAGGCAAGCGGACCGTCGCGCGCGTTTTCGCACAGACGTTGCTGTGCGAGGGAGGAGGTTCACCGCGCACGACTCCCTGTGGGGAATGCCCTGCATGTTGCCAAGTCGCCGCGAGCTCGCATCCGGATTTGATCTTGGTGCAGCGTCCCGCGGACAAAGCTTTTATTCCGATCGAGGCGTTTATCGGGGCCGACGGGAAGATGCGGGAAGGACTTTGCCACGACCTTTCGCTGAAGCCATTCCGGGGTGGTCGCAGAATTGCCATCGTCGATGACGCAGACTTCATGCATCAAGAAGGGGCCAACAGCTTGTTGAAGACCCTGGAAGAGCCGCCTCCCGGCTCCGTGTTGATCCTCTTGGGGACAAGTCCTGCCCGACAACTGCCAACGATTCGTTCGCGATGCCAACGGGTCTTGTTTCAACCGTTGGGCGTGGGACAAGTCGAAGAGGTACTAGGCCGCCTGGCGGCGGTCGAGGATCCAACCGCCATCCGGCGACTGGCAGGGGCTTCGGGCGGAAGCGTCCAACGCGCCTTGGAGCTGCGCGATCCTGCCGTCCTGGAGTTTCGCGACACTTGGTTGAGGCAACTCGCGTCCGGCGATCCCGCCGCGGAGATGTTCCCCAAGTCGCTGTCGACATTTATCGATCAAGCGGGCAATGACGCGGCCGCCAAACGGGATCGCATGCGGCTGGTCAGCGGATGGGCGTTGGAATTTTTCGAGCAAGCACTTCGAAGCAGCGCGGAAGACGAATTTGTCGCGGCCGATCCGACGATACAACAGTCGCTAGAATCGATGCGGGAGCGGCATGGCCCGGCAGCTCCAACCGTCGCCCGCTGTTTGGAAAGGTGCTTGGAGGCTCATCAAGATGTCGCGACCAACGTGAATCAGGGATTGTGGATCGATTGTCTGCTGACCGACCTGGCCAAGCTAGCTTTGGGGGAATTCGTCGATACGCGGTATACGTAGGCCGATCGGACTACTCTATACCTTTTTCTCTGGACAACCGGGTGCGAATCGAGTAACAATTTCGACAAGACAACGTGGAGTCCTACCGCGGGCCCCTGTCAGCAGGTCCACGGGCCGCCCCCAGCTTTTTCCCCGACGGAGTACCGTTTTCGGTTGGATTGAATGAAATTGCATTTTCGTCTTCCCGCGTTCGCGTGGGCGCCGTTCCTATCGTTAGCCATCCTCGTCTTCGGGTCGTCGCTCGCAGCGCAAGACGCCCAGGACGACGAGCCGTATTCGCTCAAAGCGACTTACCAAATCGAAAAGGGAACCCGGCAAGGTCGCATTCGCGTTGTGGTCGATATGCCGGCGACTTGGCATACCTATTCACTCACCCAGCCCAGCCCACCTGGTCCGACCGAAATTAAGGTGAAGGAATCCAAACAATTCCGAGTGAGCGGGAACTTCGCAGCGAAACAAGATGCCAAACTGACCGAGGACGACCCGATTTTTGGCCGGTTGGAGGAGCATTACGACGAAGTCGAATTCGTCGCCCCGCTGGAGGTCGCGCCCGGTGTGAAGGCGGAAAACCTCCAGGTCGAGCTGCAAGTCAGCTGCCAGGTCTGCAGCGAATCGACGTGCGAATTCATCAAGAAGCGAACTTTGGAGGTCGAGTTCGACGGCTACTACGAACCCGAACCAATGCCGCCAGCAAAAGGACGCTCCGCCGAGAAAACCCCGACCGAAAAGCCTCGGCGTTAGCCGACGTCGGTAGACGACCTCGGACGGGCGACTTCGGACGGGCGACCTCGGGCGGGTAACCGGGAGGCCCGGCGACGATCGATCGGCAATATGCTTTCGCGAGCGCCGACCGTTATCGAGCGCCGACCAATTGGGCCTCTTTTTGGGCCTTGCGTTCGGCGATAATTTCTTCTTGCACGCTGGCGGGGACGCGGCGGTAGCCCTTCAATTCCATCGTGAAGGTCCCTTGGCCCTGCGTCATACTCCGCAAGTCGGTGGCGTAGCCAAACGTCTCACTGAGCGGGACTTCGCAGCAGATCTTGGTCACACCGGCGTGTTGCATGTCGGTCGAGACGATCATTCCCCGGCGCGACGTCACATCGCCGACAATCCCGCCTTGGTAGTTCTCCGGGGTCTCGATTTCCACGTGCATCACGGGCTCCAGCAAGACAGGTTTGGTCTTGGGGAAATATTGTCGAAAACAATCCTTGGCACAGATTTGAAACGCCAATTCGGAACTGTCGACATCGTGGTACGAACCGTCGGTCAGGTGCGCTTTCAGGCCGGTGACGGGGTATTCGGCCAAGGTCCCCTTGGGAACCGACGCGCGAAAACCCTTTTCGATCGCCGGGATGTATTGTTTGGGGACGCGTCCACTGACGACAGAATCTTCGAAAACAAACGGTTCGGGCGCATCTTCGGGGAGCGGCTCCAGCTGACCCACGATATGTGCATACTGTCCGGAACCCCCGGTTTGCTTTTTGTGTTTGTAGTCAAAGTCGACCGCGATGGTCGGTTGTTCCCGGTAGCTGACTTTCGGGGCGCCGACATCCACTTCAATCTTGTATTCGCGGCGAATCCGCTCGACGTAAATCTCCAAATGGAGTTCGCCCATCCCCGCCATGATCACTTCGTTAGTCTCTTCATCGGTGAAGACTTGGAAGGTCGGGTCTTCCTTGCGGAACCGTTGCAGCGCTTTGCTAAGCTTGTCACTGTTGGAGCGTTCTCGCGGCGAAACGGCAACCTTGATCACGGGATCCGGGATGAACATGCTTTCCAGCGTGCACATCTTGGATTGGGCCGCGTACGTGTCCCCGCTGGCACAATCGATGCCCATCACGGCAATGATGTCACCGGCCGTGGCCGAATCGATTTCCTCACGCTTATCGGCGTGCATCCGAACCAATCGGCTGATGCGCTCTTTGCGCCCGGTACGTTGATTGACGTACTGTTCCCCTTTGCGGACGGTGCCTTGGTAGACCCGCGTGTACGTCAATTGGCCGTACGGATCTTCCACGATTTTGAAGGCCATTCCCACGAACGGTTTGGCCGGATCCGCATCCAGCGGATACGGTTCGCTGGGATTGTCATAGCTCTTGGCGCGAATTTCCCGTTGGAGCGGGGATGGAAGGTAACGGCAGACGGCGTCCAGCAACAGTTGGACCCCTTTATTCTTGAACGCCGAGCCCAACATCACCGGGGTCGCGTCGAGCCCTTGGACGGCTTGGGTGATCACTCGATGGATCAAATCGTCGGGAACCGCCTCCTCGGACAACAACAACTCCATCAACTCGTCGTTGAACATCGCCAGCGACTCGAGCATCTCCTGGCGGAACTTCAGGGCTTCAGGACGTCGCGATTCCGCGATCGGCTCGCGCCGGACCTTTTCCCCTTTGTTTCCGTCGAAGTAGACCTCTTCCATACCGATCAAATCGACGATTCCTTCGAATCCTTCGCCGGCACCGATCGGAATCTGCGTGAGAAAAGCTGCCGACCCGAGTTTTTCCTTGATTTGCGTGACCACTTTGAAGGGATCGGCGCCGGTCCGGTCCATCTTGTTGATAAACGCCAGACGCGGCACATGATAGCGCTTCATTTGCCGGTCGACCGTCAACGACTGAGCTTGCACGCCGCCGACGGCGCACAGGACCAGCACCGCTCCATCCAACACCCGCAAACTTCGCTCGACTTCGACCGTGAAGTCAACGTGGCCGGGCGTGTCGATTAAGTTGATCCCATGGTCCGCCCATTGGACGCTGGTCGCGGCGCTGGTGATTGTAATCCCGCGTTCCTTTTCCAGCTCCATATGGTCCATCGTGGCGCCGTCCCCACCTCCATGGACCTCCTCGATCTTATGGATTCGACCGGTGTAAAACAGAATCCGCTCACTGAGCGTCGTCTTACCCGAGTCGATATGGGCGGAAATTCCAATGTTTCGCAGATTTTCGATGTTCATAGTGGTCATCTTCGACGAGATCACTGCTTCGACGAGATCGCTGCGTGGACTCTCTACACGCATTGACGGGTTGCCGAACGACATCTGGCCCGCCCCATTTCTAGGGCAGATACTTCGGCCAACCGGTTCAACCAAACAGGGCGCAACGAGCATCGTTGCGACGGAAGAGCCACGCGATTCCTGCTAATGATAGTCAAAAGTCGTTTGGCGAAAAGGCCAAATTGCGAGCTCGACCCGGCGTTCCCCCTCGTCGGACAACCCGAATTAAGCTCGCCAGGGTCCCGGAAAGCCAAATGCTTCAACTGGGCCGTCCCGCACTCCGGGGCCCCCTCGCGAATTTAGGGGATTTCAAATTACCTAGGCCACGGCTTGGGCGTCCTCTGGCCACCGCAAAAGTTAGCGGGCTCCATCGGCACGGGACCACCAGGCCTCGACTTCCGCCACCAAGTCGAGTGGCTCCAACATCCGCTGCCCAACCGAGCCGGAGGCGACCGTTCCGGTCGCGGGCCCCAAAAAATGCGCCCCCCAGGCGCTTAGCTGCTGGACATTTGACTGCACGGCCGGTTGTTGCCACATTGCGTCCGCCATCGCCGGCGCCAATAGCCAGCGATTCGAGGGGAAATTGGCGGCAACCAACGTGACACAATTGTCGTAGAACCCCCCTGCCAAACCAGCCAGACAGCTAGCAGTCGCCGGGGCAATCAGCATGGCACTCCCCCATTCCGCCAATTGGATGTGCCGTTCCCCCCCGAGTTCATCGTCGGGTCGCCACATTTCCACGTAGGGCGCGGTTTCGCAGACCGTGCGGAGTGCCTCTGGAGCGAGAATTTCGGTGGCGCGCGACGTCATGCAGGCGCGAACGGCGAAACCCCGTTCGCGCAACGCCTTGGCCAAACTGACCGACTTCACTGCGGCTATTGAACCACAGACTCCCAAAACGATCGAGCGCGGCAATGGCATGGCAACTCAAAAACAACAACGGACCAAACAAAGGGAAGGTCGGGCGGGAAAACGCGTTCGCCTGGTTGCCGATCACGCGCCGGGGGTCTGACGCATTTTTCGGCTTGAAAGTGCAATCTGCAATGTACGCCAACTCGGGAAAATGGGTCTGACCCCCTCAAAGTGATGACCCCCACAAAGTGAACCATACGGTTGTTCGCCCCGTGAACGCTTATTGAGGATCACTTAGTTAATGGAAAATATTTATATTGAAAGTCGTGCAGCTTTGAAGAACGAGTGAAGCCGGTTGGGTTCATGTCGGTACGTTTCCAGAACATTATGCAATTGCTGTCGCAGGTCGTCGATGTCGTCA
>JBGSLW010000239.1:0-11942 GCA_041740495.1 Pirellulaceae bacterium | reverse complement strand
AGCTTTCCTGGGCGGGCGCGCGGCGGCGGAAAGATGCTCAGCCACATCCCCCGCAGGCCCGCACGCCAACCGCGACGCCAGGAACACCGTTTGGGAATCAACGCCCACATCCAGACAACGATGATCGCCAACGCCGCCGCCAGGCCGATCGTTCCGAAATGCCATTCGGGCAACGCCGCCGGGGACGCATAGTGCAGACTCTCCACCGCCACGCCGGGCTGCAGCAAGCGAATCTGCGGCAACCGAACGACGGGAAACATCCACGCCAACCCAAGCGCCCCGAGTGTTCCGGGCAACGTGATTTCGTCCGGAATCGTCTTTTCGTCGAAGTCGATAAACGTCGCGACCGTCAACAGTGCGAACAGGGAGACGATCGACCCGGTCCACAGCCAGACCTGCAGAGGGCTGGTGACCGCCACAATCGCCAGCGACGCCGAAGTCAAGCCGCCGCCGCGCGCCCAGGCGTAGATGGCGGGAACCGCCGCCGCCCAGACCAACTCCAGCAACAGCGGCCGAATCCAGAACCCGCGCCCGAATTCGGTCGAATGCCTTCGCTGCCAGAGCCAACCGGCAACCGGCAACAACGTCGGCCAGTGCAGCGGTTCCCGCCCCAGTCGGCTCCAGGGACTGATCGGCCGGGGCTGGAGCATCGCACATGCATAGATGGCCCAATTGATCGCGGCGCCCAAGACCAACCCCAGCGGAACCAGCAGCAGATCGATTGTCCCATTCATCGTTCGTCCGCCGCCGCATCGTCGTGGCTGTCATTGCTTCTTGTATCGTCCGCCGTAAACCAGCGGACGACGGCATCCGCAACCGCCTCCGGGGACATCGCCGTGGTGTCGACGGTGTAATCGGCACAAGTCGAATAGATCGCCAGGCGATCGCGGTGCATCTGATGCAGTTCTTCCAAGCCGGAGAGCCCGCCCAAATGGGGACGCGTCCGCGGCGTGAGCGGGTCGTTCTGAACCCGCTGCCAGAGAATCGGCAAGGCGCACTTCAGAAATACCACGACCCCCGAACTGCGGATCGCCATGCGGCTGTGCGGATCCAGAATCGCGCCGCCCCCCAAGTCGACGACCAGATCGTCGCGATGGCAGACACCGCGCACCGCCGCCGCCTCCCGTCGGCGAAATTCTTCCAGCCCGTCCTGCGCGACCAGTTCGGTGATCGACTTTCGCGATTGTTTTTCCACCAGAGTGTCGGTCGAGACCAACTCGCGTCCCAACTGTGCGGCGACCAGCGCAGATACCGTGGACTTGCCCGCACCGCGGAGACCCGTGAAACAGAGATTGGACATGCGCTCCCCCCTCAACGAATGCGTTGGCACGCCGCCACCGCCAACGCATCGCAGCGCTCGTTCTCCGGGTGCCCGGAATGCCCCGCGACGCGCGTGTAGCTCAGGCGGTGCCGCGCCAGCAATTGGTCGAGCTGTTGCCAGAGGTCGGCGTTCTTGAGCTCGCTCCAGCGGCCGCGCTCGCGCCGCCGCCAGCCATTGGCCTTCCACTTGGGCATCCACTCCGACAAGCCCTTGCCGACGTAGACGCTGTCGGAAAACAACTCGACGCGACAGGGGCGCTTGAGCGCGGTCAGGCCCTCGACCACCGCCTGAAGTTCCATCCGATTGTTCGTCGTCTCCCGCACCCCCCCCGACTTTTCCAGCTCTTTTCCCGTCGCCAAATGCCGCACGATGAACGCCCAGCCGCCCGGACCCGGGTTACCGCTGCAAGCGCCATCGGTAAAGAGATGGACTTCCGGGTTGTGCGATGAAGGGGATTTGCTCAAGTCTTCAGCTCCGGCTCGATGCGTTGGCGGCGAGCAATCTCGTCGATCCGTTGTTCGATACTGTTCCCGGGACGCGGCGATTCGGTCAGGAGAATCGGCAAGGTGACTCGGAATTGGCTTCCCTTGCCGACTTCGCTCTCCAATTCGATTTTGCCCCCCAACAAGATGCAGAGTTCTCGCGTGATCGACAAGCCCAGGCCGGTCCCGGAATGCTCGCGCGTCAACTGATCCGCCCCCAGCGCCGACGTCCCCTGTCGGAACTTTTCGAAAATCAATTCCCGTTCGTCCTCCGGGATCCCGACGCCGGTATCGCTGACGGTCAGGTAGACGCTGCGCTCATCGTGCTCCACCGTCACTTGGATCCGCCCCCCTTCGGGTGTGAACTTGATCGCGTTGCCGATCAAGTTCGTGAGGATCTGGCGGATCTTGAGCTGATCCTGCCGCAGGACCGGCAAGCTCTCGGCGACGTGGTAGGTCAAGTCGATCCGCTTTTCGATCGCCAGGGGACGCAGCATCTCGACCAGATCGGAGACCAGCGGCCCCAAATGCAGCTCCGCCGGCCGGACCGCCATCTTCCCCGCCTCCAGCTTGGCCAGGTCCAGTATGTCGTTGATCAGTTCCAACAGCATCCGCCCGCTGCGTTTGATGTTCCCCGCGTAACGCCGCTGCCGCTCGTTGAGCGATTGGCTCGACTCCAAAACGTCCGAAAAGCCCAGGATGCTGTTGAGCGGCGTGCGGAGCTCGTGACTCATACTCGCCAGGAACTCGCTCTTGATCCGGTTCATTTCGAACAAGTGCATCGCCAGCTGCGCCTGTTCATCGATCTTCTCGTCCAGATCCAGGTTGGCGTCGCGGAGCGCCTGCTGCGAATCCACCAGGTGCCGCACCATCTTGTTGAAGGAGCGAGAAAGCGCTTCGAACTCGTCGCCCGTCGCCAATTCCGAACGCACGTCCAGCTGCCCGGTGGTGATCCGATCGCTCACATCTTGCAGGTGCCGCAACGGTTTGACGATCACGTAACGGACGATCAAGTACAAGAATAGCATCGACAGGAAGACGGTCGCCAGGGCGATCGTCAGCAGGATCGCCGTGGTCCGATGGAGTGCGGTCCGGAACTCCGTGTAGGGAAGCGACGCCCGGATCACGAACACCGGTTTGGTCGTTTGCCAGGCGACCTCGCGCAGCCGGTTCTGAGTCTGCAAATCGAGCCCCGGGTCGGGCATGTAAGGACCCTCCGGCGTCACGACATTTTCGCTGTGGCAATTGATGCAGACGGAGCGAAACACGAGCGGCTTGTAATAGAAATAACGATCCTCCCCGCCGAACCGGTCGCGAAACAGATCGGTCTCGCCCGCCCAAGTCGCCTCGCCCACCGCGTCGGGGGGGGCCCGTCCCTGGCTGGCGGCGATCAACCGCGGCATGATCTTTTCCTGGAACTCTCGATCCAATTCCTCCAGCACGGCGCGTTCGCGATCGTCGTCCGCCACGATCGACTTTAGGTCATTGATCGGGACATGCCGCGCCAGCACGCGCACGTCCATTTCGGTCCCCTCCAACGGAATCTGTTCGGAGAGCGATCGGTACATCATTCCGAAATCGTGCGTCTCCCCGGGGTTGAAGCTGATCGTCTCCAAGTGCCGTTTGAGCAAATGCGAGAGGATCATTTGCTGGGCTTTGACCTGACTGCTGGAGCGGACCAGGTTCTCGGCGATTCGAAGTACGTACCAGAACGAGCTCCCCATCAGGATCAGCATGCCGAAGCTGAACAGCACGCGCAATTTGCGCTCCAGGCTGCTCTCGCCGAGTACACGTTTCAGGGAGCGATACGACATCAGGCTATAGCATGTCCAGCGGATCGACGTCGATGATCCATTGCACGTCGCTGTCGAACGAGACATGTTCCAGCGCGCGGCGGATCATCGGCTGCGGGTGCAACTTGGGATCGAATTGTATCAGGAAATGGAAGCGAAACTTCCCCCGGAGTTTTTCGATCGGGGCGGGTGCGGGGCCGATCAATCGCAGTTCGAAACCCTCGGCGTCCGCCTGGCTTCGGATTTTGGCGACCAGTTGGTCCGCCGCCTGGTGGGCGTACATCTTGCTCTCGCCGCGCGTCACCACCCGCACCAGACGCGAGATCGGCGGGTAAAAGAATTCCCGCCGTTGCCGCAATTCGAACTCCGCAAACGCCACGTAGTCGTGCTCGGTCGCGTAGCGAATTGCCGGATGCTCCGGGCAAAACGTCTGCACCAGCACGCGTCCTCCCTTGGGCCCTCGACCCGTGCGGCCTGCCACTTGAGTGACCAGCGCAAACGACCGCTCGGCCGCCCGGAAATCGGGGAGATGCAACGCGGTGTCGGCGTTCACCACCCCCACCAGCGTGACGTTGGGGAAGTCCAGTCCCTTGGCAATCATCTGCGTTCCCAAGAGGATGTCGATCTTCGCCGCCCGGAATTCGCCCAACACGCGCTCGTGACTCCCCGGCGAACGCATCGTGTCGGTATCCATCCGAGTGATCCGAGCCTGAGGGAAACGGGCGCGCACCTCCATTTCCAACTTCTGAGTGCCGAATCCCAAGAACCGAATACTGGTCGCGCCGCACTGCGGGCAGACCTGCGGGGCCGGAATCTCGTGATCGCAGTAATGGCAGATCGCCTTGTCCCCCTCGCGATGATGCGTCAAGGCGATCGCACAGTTCGGGCAGCAGACCGCTTCCCCGCACGCCGGACATTGGATCGACGTGGAAAAGCCGCGGCGGTTCAAGAGCAGAATGACTTGCCCGCTTGCCTCCAAGGCCTGCCGGATCGCCGTATGCAATTGTCGGCTGACCGCGCCGCGCGTTTGCCGGCTGCGGAACTCGCTGCGCAAATCGAGCGTCCCGACGTGCGGCAACGGACGATCGAGCACGCGGTGGGGGAGCGTGACCAACCGATAATCCCCGGTATGCACCCGCTGCCAACTTTCCAGAGAGGGGGTCGCCGAGCCCAAGACCAGCGGACAACGCGCCGCCGCAGTGCGCCACTGCGCGACGTCGCGCGCGTGGTACCGCGGGCTCGTGTCCTGCTTGAACGAGGCGTCATGCTCCTCGTCGATCACGATCATCCCCAGCCGCGGAACCGGTGCGAACACGGCGCTGCGGGCCCCGACCACGACTTGCACCCGCCCTTGCCGAATCTCTTGCCAATGCCAGGCCCGCTCGGCATCGCTGAGGTGGCTGTGCAACACGGCGACTTGCGAGAAGCGCGCCCGAAAACGTTGTCGCGTCTGCGGCGTCAAGCTGATCTCCGGGACCAAGACGATCGCCTGCCGCCCCGCTTCGATCACCCGCTGAATCGCTCGGATATAGACCTCCGTCTTGCCGCTCCCGGTAATTCCGCGAATCAAGAAGGTCGCATGCCGTTCGTCGCGTTGGTGCGAGTCGATCTCCGCCAATCCCGCAGCCTGCGCCGGATTGAGCGTGATACTCTCCTCCGCCGGAACCGCCTGAATCGGGTGGGCACTCTGCCGCACCCGTTCCGCGGTGACGCTCAAAATCCCGCGCTTGCGCAAGGCTTGGATCGGACCCGCCGTGCATTGAGCCAAGTCGCGGAGAACGCCCAAGGGAACCGTTTCCCCCAAATGCTGCAGCGCCGCCAAAACCCCCTCTTGCTTCGGCGGCAGTTTCAATGCCCGCCAGTTGTCCCGATAGTCTTCGGCAATCGAGTAGAACTGGACGACGCGCGTTCCGGCATGCCGGCGAACACTGGGCGGAATCACCGTGTCGAACACCGCCGCCAACGGACAGAGGTACTGATCGCTGATCTGCTGAGACAAGTCGAACAGCCCCGGCGCCAGCAGCGGCTGGGAATCGACCAGCCGCAGGATCGGCTTCAGTCGCTGGAGGTCGATCCGCCCTCCGTCGGGACCCTGCCGCGACGAGAAAACTCGGCCGCAATACCCGGTCAGCTTGCGGTCGCCCCGACCCAAAGGGACCTCGACCCGCATCCCAGGATGCAGCGAGTCGACGAAGGACTCGGGAACGACGTAATCCCACGGCCCAAACGGAGGATCGGGGAAGTAGACCTGGGCGATCAACGCGTCGGCGGCGTCGTCCATCTCCCAAGGCGGCGGCTTCCGTTCGAATAGCTCCTGTTGCTTTTTTTCCATGATTCGGCAAGATCCATTCTCTCCACACCATCCTCACAAGGCACTAGAGCACATGGCAATCGAGCGAATCGGAGTCTTCGGCGGCACGTTTGATCCCGTCCATTATGGACATCTGCTGATGGCCGAACAATGCCGCGAACAATTGGCCTTGCAACGCGTCGTGTTCGTCCCAGCCCACCAATCGCCCTTGAAGCCGCACGGACCCCAGGCCACGCCCCGCCAACGATTGGAGATGCTCCGACTGGCAGTCGCCGGCCACGCCAGCTTCCAAGTCAGCGATCTGGAATTGGACCGGCCTCCTCCCAGCTACACGGTCGATACGCTCCAGCACATGGCGGAGGCCGACCCCCAAGCCGAACTCTACTTCATCCTGGGAAGCGACTCGGTAACGTCGTTCGCCCAGTGGCGCCAGCCGCAGCGAATCGTTGAGCTCGCGCTCCCCGTCGTCGTCGCCCGACCCGGCAGCTCCGCGCAGCTGGAAGAGTTGCGACCCTTCGCCACCCCCGCCCGCTGGCACCAGATCCAAGCCGCGGCGGTCCGCACGCCGCTCATCGAAATCAGCAGCAGCGAACTCCGCGCCCGCCTGGCAGCCGGACGCTCGATCCGCTACATGACCCCCCGCGCCGTCGAAGTCTATCTGCAGACGCACGGCGTTTACACGCAGCCAAGTTCGTAGTACCCAGGTTTACCCGCATTATCTACTCCCCCCCTCGTCAAACTCGTGCTCGTGCCCAGTGAAACGGTGCTCGTGACCGGGAATTCTCGAGTGCGAGTGCGAGTGTGAGTGCGAGTGCGAGTGTGAGTGCGAGTGTGAGTGCGAGTGTGAGTGCGAGTGTGAGTGCGAGTGTGAGTGCGAGTGTGAGTGCGAGTAGGAGTACGAGTAGGAGTACGAGTAGGAAGGCGAACCCCCGCTAGCACCCAACCGATTCGCCCAGGCAGCCAGCCGATTGGACTTGCCCCCATCCCGCGGTTTCGCCAAACTCCCGCCGCAGAAAGACGAACAGTTGAGGACAACTGTACTACCTTGGTGGAGATTTCGGAGCACCTGCAATAGTGTACATTTGTACATCATTTTCGCGTTGGTGGCTCGTCGCACTCCTGGGAGTGCTACTGGTGGGCGGTTGTGCGCGATGGAACAAGCATTGGACGGAGCCGCGATGCGAGTCGATCGACGACCTCCCCAACCCGCTGCCGGTTCCCCTTTGCAACCCGCAGTTCGTGATGGACGAGATCTCCGACGTCTTGGATGATTACTTCCGGATCTCCCGGGAGCAGCGGATGCGCGTCATCGACTCGGTCTTGACCGAGGGCTGGATCGAAACGCATCCCCGCATCGGCTCGTCGATCGCCGAGCCCTGGTTCGGCGATTCGCAACCGGGATTCGAGAAGCTCCACGCGACCTTGCAAACAGTGCGGCGATTCGCCAAAATCCGGGTCGTCCCCAGTCAGGATCAATATTGGATCGATGTGCAAGTCTACAAAGAGCTGGAGGATCTGCCTCGGCCTGTGGGAAGCGGCGTGACGGGGCAAGAACTCCGCCACGACAACTCGATCAATCAAGACGAGGACCTCTGGTATCAGCCTGCCAACAAGGGTTGGATCCCGCTCGGCCGCGACATCGCACTCGAACAAGCGATTCTGGCCAAGATCGCCGCCCGAGCCGAAAAGGGCTCCGCACCGCCGGGCCAATAATGCCTGAACCCAAACTCTATGAATACCACGTAGTCGCCCGAATCGGCGAAATCCCGGTGGGGGAAGGTCGCCCGTTCGAGATCGGCGAGAAGATCGTGGCGGTGTTTAACGTCGACGGGGAATACCGCGCGATCGACGACATGTGCCCGCACATGGGCGCCTCGCTTTCCGCCGGGCACCTCCAGGACGGCATCGTCGCCTGCCCCTGGCATGCCTGGCGATTTGATACGCGCGATGGGACGTGGTGCGACAACCGCCGAGTCAAAATTGGGGCATACCCCGTCCGCGTGGTCGGTGAGGAAATCTCCGTCGGTCTGCCGCGGACGGATTGATTCTTCGACTTGTCTTTGTGCATCTTGCATCTTGCATCTTGCATCTTGAATCTTGAATCTTGAATCTTGAATCTTGAATCTTGAATCTTGAATCTTGAATCTTGAATCTTGAATTCAAACTCCGAAATCCAAAATTCACTCCTTCCTCCCCCTCCGCTCTCAACGATGGCTTACAATGCATCGCTTGAATTCCCACCGCGATCTTGAACCTTGATCCCAAGCCCTTAACGCCAGGTCGCCTCATGTTGCGAAAAACGCCCGCTTGCCTGCTCTGGCTCTTTTTTCTCCTGGCGCCGGTCGCGCGCGGCCAATCGCTGGCTCCGCAATTCGAGAAAATCGACGAGTACGTTCAAAAAGTCCAAGCCGATTGGAACGTCCCGGGCCTGGCGATGGCAATCGTCCACGATGGCAATCTGGTCTTCGCAAAGGGATACGGCGTCCGCCGATTGGGCCAACCCGATTCGGTCGATGCGGACACGCTCTTTGCGATCGCTTCCAACTCCAAAGCCTTCACGACCGCGGCGCTGGCGATCCTGGTCGACGAAGGGAAACTCAAATGGGACGACCCGGTGCGGAAGTACTTGCCCGATTTCGAACTGTACGACCGGTATGTCTCGCAGCAGATGACGGTGCGCGACCTGGTCAGCCACCGCAGCGGCTTGGATACGTTTAGCGGCGACCTGCTCTGGTACGAGACCAACTATTCCGCGGACGAGATCGTGCGACGTGCCAAGTTGCTGCCGCCGACCTCCAGCTTCCGCAGCAAGTACGGCTATCAAAACCTGATGTACATCACCGCAGGCCTTGTGATTCAGAAAATTAGCGGCAAGACTTGGGCCGAATTCGTCGACGAGCGCATTCTGTCGCCGCTGGGGATGGAGCGGACCACCACCAGCACTGACGATTTCCAGGACAACGTCGCCTCCCCGCACAACCAATCGGGGAGTGACTCCCGCTCGGAGGATAACAGCCGATCAGGAAGTGACTCCCCATCTGCAAGTGACTCCCCATCAGGAAGTGACTCCCCCGATGCACCGCTGCGACCCTTGCCGCACGGGTATGTCGACAACTGCTGGGGCGCCTGCGGCCTGAACGCCTCGGTCAACGATCTAGCGCGCTGGATGCGGTGCCAACTGGGACGCGGGACCTTCGAGGGGAAACAAATCTTCAGCCGGGAGCAGTCATGGGAGATGTGGCAACCCCAGACGGTGTTGCCAGTTTCCGAAGCCCAATTCACGGACGTCCCCAGCCGCCATTTCCGCGCGTACGGACTGGGTTGGGTCTTGTTCGATTACCAAGGTGTGAAAGTAGTCAACCACAGTGGTGGGCTGGATGGAATGATCTCGCAAACAGCACTCGTTCCCGAACGGAACCTGGGAGTCGTCGTGCTTACCAACAGCGAGTCCCCCGCGGCGACGATCGTGATGTACAAAGTCCTGGACTCGCTGCTAGGCGTCGTACCCGAACGCGACTGGAACGCCGAAGGACTGGCGCGGCAAGCTAAGGCCAAAGCGGCCGAAGCCCAGCAGCAGGCCAAAGTTCTGGCGGCTCGGATCCCCAACGCGCCTCCCTGCCTCCCGCTGGCAGGCTACGCCGGCACCTATCGTTGCCCGATGTACGGCGATGTTTCGGTGGCCGTCGAAAATGAGGCGATGGTCCTGCAACTGGATCCTGCACCGCATTTCATCGCCGACCTGGAGCCCTGGCATCACAACACGTTTCGCATCCACTGGCGGGATAGCGTCAGCTACGACTTCCCGCCCGGGTTCGTCACCTTCACCATCGACGGAGCCGGCCGGACCGATGAACTGAAGATTGATCAGCCCAACAACGACTTCTGGTTTTATGAACTGAAGCCGCGCCGCGCGAAGGAAGGGAAAGAATGAGAAGAATGGGAGGAATGAAGTAGAAAAATTGTCCTCAATTGTCCCTCCCCCAGAGTAGAACAATTGTCCTCAATTGTTCCCCCCCCGAATTCTTCCTCACCGTTCCGGATGCCAATACCCCTCCACCCACCCGCGAGAGGCGTGCGGCGGAATGCCGTCGGCGATGTCGCCGCCGTCCGCCAGGCGAAACGCGATCGCTAGGGGAAACTTTCCGGCGGGCGGCTGCATCGTGAACGTTCCGGTCCCCCAGAAATTCCCTTCGGCCAGCAGCTCGAATTGCGTCAGCTTACCGGACTCGACGGCCAGGACGCCGCGGAGCGTTCCCTCGAACCCGCGAGCCTGGTCTGCGGTCTCCAACCGAAACTTTCCGGAGATCGTTCCGTTGTTCAGTTCGACGTCGAACTGCCGAATCTCCTCGCGGCGCCAGGTCGGCGGTTCACCGCGGGTATCGTCGACCAGGTGGAATCGTGCGATCCGCAGCCTCAGGGACTCGGGCATCTCGCCCGCCGCCAATTGCCGTTGCTCGTCGGCGGTGATCCACAGGTTGTCCCGCGAAACGGCCGACTGAAAAATCTGTTGCCAGCGGTCGTCGGTCGGTTCGTAGCCGCTCAAGACCTTGGCATGGGTCCGTACCACAACCGCCCCGTCCGGCAAGCGGGGTGCAAACCGCGGATCGGTTTTTTCGCGAACGATCGGCGTCGCATCCGGCGAGTCGTAATCGGCGACCGCCTTTTCCAACAACGCTCGGATCCGTTCCGGCCCCCGGTTGTTGTTGAAGGCGATCAACGTCCCCGCCGCGTCGGCGATGTAGAGGCCTTGGGTGGTCCGGTTGAAATCACTGCGCGGCCCTTGCCCGGCGATCCGCCGATAGAATTCGCCCTCGGTATCTTGTTGGCGGCGGGTGTACCACTGGTCGAGCGCGACTGGGATGAATTGGGTCTTGAGCAGTTCCAGGATGGTGGGATCGGCGAAGGTCGACTCACGGTCGAGCACTCCGTTGTTTCACGTGCACCCCAGTGGGTGGCCATCCATCGCCCAGATAAAAATCGGCTTCCCCTGTTCGACCGCCAGGTGCTGGGCCTGCAGCAAGTCAGTCTGCCAAGGTACGGATCGCCAAGGAGCATCCCCCGGTTGGCAAATCGCGGCGCACCGCTGTTGGAGATCGTCCGGATGCGTCTCTTGCCCGCAAATCTCGGCACCGTGCAGACCAAAGCTCAGCACGAATAGGCAAAGTGATTTTGTGTAGTGGGGCGAACGGTTTCGAGGTTTAGCCATTGGGGTCGTCGAGAAGTTGCTGTAATTGTGTTGCCAAGGTTGACGAAAAACGCGCCGGCCAACTTGAGTCAATCAGCCCGACATCCATCATATCACGCAAGTGAACTCGATCGATGCAGCGCCACGCACACAACTTCATGCGCACAAGTTCAGTTTTGTCGATGATTCGCCTGCCATTCATCAGGACAGACTGTTCGACGTTCGGCGCGGGCCTACGGTCGCCCTCGCTGAGTGATTCGCCGGCCACCAGGACATGTATTCCTTGCCGGTGGCGACCGTGCGGGCCATCCAAGAAGGCAATTTCGGCAGAGTCTGGGTCTCGCGAAAAACCAGCTTGTTCGAGAGCGATGGCGGCTTGACGTAAGTCGTCGGCGCGCAGCAACAGATCCACGTCCGGGGTATTCCGTACGGCGCCTTCGTCGATCGTCGCAACCCAAGCCGCCACGGCATTCCCGCCGATCACGGCATAAGGAATTTCCGCGCGGTCCAGCGCCCGGCAAGCCCGTTCCAGTCGTTCTTGTACTTTTTGCACCGCCGCAAACGCCCGCTCGTACACCGGCGAATCGGTATCTCGCAACACGTCATCGGAAGATCGAGAATCCATGCTGAGATTGTAACATACGGGTGAAAGGGGGTACCTGGTTGGCGCCGTTGGCTTGCGTGTAGGGTTACCGTTGAATCCACAAAATCGCTCGATACTACCTGTGACGGCAATTATGATGGAAGGCGCGGGCGGACAAACGTCTTGCTGAAACCAGGATCGGCCCCTCACCCCCGGCCCCTCTCCCCGAAGCGGGGAGAGGGGAGAGGGGAGAGGGGAGACTTTTTG
>JBGSLW010000238.1:0-1525 GCA_041740495.1 Pirellulaceae bacterium | reverse complement strand
CCATTTCGCAGAAGGAGACGCCGCTCCCGCAGAAAGCGACGCTCCCGTCGCGGATATCCCCGAACTCCCGGCGGACATCCCCGACGCCTCCACGGAAATCAACGCCGCTGCTGCGGAGGGCAACCGCGCGGTCGCGGAGAGCCCCGGTACAAGCGCGACGTACGGCGGTGGCGAAATTTTCTGTGTCCCCGTTCCGCAGTCCGTTTAATCGGTTGCGTCGTCGACCAAGCCGCTGACCGTGTCATTACCCGCCCCGGGTGCGAGCGTCAGTCCGCTGCGGAAATGATTGCTGTCGCCGGTCAAAACGTCCTTTCCGCCGTGGGTGGCGAGGATGACGGAGCGGCCGAAGGAGCATTTCGTGAGCGTGACGCGGTCGATCGAGTTGCCGGTGATGATGGATGTCTCTTTGCTGACGTCGACCCGTTCCATCAAAAGTTTGAGGGGGCCTTGCGTGTCTTGGATTTGAAGACGGCCCGTGATGGGCATACGCGATGTTGGAATGAATCCACCGTCGGTAAAACTAATCTTGTCACGACCGGCACCGAGAAAGAGCGAGGCGTTTCCCAACCCCGACAATCCGAACGCGAAAATGCCCGCCGTGTCATCGCCAGAGCCCATGTCAAGCGACAGAGCGTTGATCGTCCCCTTCAGGAAAAAGTAGTCGTTTCCCTCGTCCATATTAGCTGTCAGCACGTCGATCCCGACGAGTCCGTCCAGAATGAGCGCGTCGTCCCCGCCGCCCAGACTGATCCGCCAGGGCTTTTGTATGAACGGCGACTCGTCGGTGTTATTTGGCGTCTCAAACCCGTCCGGTTTCGGCACGCCGTCAAGCACGATGAGTGTCGGAACGAATTTCGAGCCGATCCGATAACCCGTCGTCGGGTCTCCGCCGATCCCGATGTTTGCTCTGATCTCAAGCTGGTTGCTCAGCCCATCCCCGGTGAAGAGAACCTCCGGGCCGGTCGTGTCGATGGTGATAGTGCCGGCGAAGAGGCGTCGTGGTTCGAGTGTGTCCATGCGGTTTGTACATCCTTGCGTTAAAGCCAACGACGGTGCGATGCATCGCACCCTGCGTTAATGAGGGGTCTGTGAGTCCAGAAGCCTTTTTATGGCGGGAACCGTCATGAAGACCACGATCCCCATGCCGATCAGAAGCAGGCTGATTCCGGTTATGTAGAGACCATGTGTGGTATCGAAGTACCCATCGAGTGGGTTTTCGGGACTCTTACGATAGCCCGCCACCAGCAGGCCTGTCATGATGTAGTGGGTGCAAATGAACATGCTACCGGCGATGACGAAGCCCGTCGCGATGATCGCCTGGGCGCTTCGAGACGATTCCATGGAGAACCTTTCGAGAGAATGCTCGCGATCAATGATCCACATCGGCGGATAGGTGACCGCTAAAGCTATGATAACCGTTGTGCGATCAATGCAAACTTGTGTGCGCGTTAGCGCGTAGCGGCGGCTTCAGCCGCCGATCCCCAACAACACCCGCAATCCCAAAAGACCGGCGGCTGAAGCTGCC
>JBGSLW010000237.1:0-2174 GCA_041740495.1 Pirellulaceae bacterium | reverse complement strand
GCTGGGCGTTAAACGAAACCACCGGCTTGGCACTGAACAAAGATGCCGGCGCCTCCGGCTGGGCGTTAAACGAAGATTCCGGCTGGGCGTTAAACGAAACCACCGGCTTGGCACTGAACAAAGATGCCGGCGCCTCCGGCTGGGCGTTAAACGAAGATTCTGGCTGGGCGTTAAACTGACTGACATTTTGAGGAGCGCGACCTTGACTACCGCCGAATTGGATTTAGAGCAACAAACCGTGCAGCGGATTCGCCGCGGCCGCGAGGAGATCAAGGCACAGCTGGCCAAGGCGATCGTCGGGCAACAGGAGGTGATCGAGCAGCTATTGATCAGCTTGTTCGCCGGCGGGCATTGCCTGATCACCGGTGCGCCCGGCCTGGCCAAGACGCTCCTGGTCCGCAGCGTGGCCCAGATCTTTCATCTGAAGTTCCAACGAATCCAGTTCACACCCGACTTGATGCCGGCCGACATCACCGGCACGGAGATCCTGCGGGACACCCCCGAAGGGCGGCGGCTGCAGTTCGTTCCCGGGCCGATTTTCGCCAACGTGATCCTGGCGGACGAAATCAACAGGACGCCTCCCAAGACGCAAGCCGCACTGCTGGAGGCGATGCAAGAGCATCAAGTCACCGCCGGCGGCGTGCGCTACCCGCTGGAGGAACCGTTTTTCGTTTTGGCCACGCAGAACCCAATCGAAATGGAGGGGACCTACCCGCTCCCCGAAGCGCAACTCGATCGCTTCATGTTCAATGTGGAGATCGACTACTTGCCGGAGGACGACGAGGTCGCCGTGGTTCAGCAAACCACATCGGGCTCGCCCCAACCGATCGAACCGCTGTTTAGCGGCGAGGACCTGGTCCAATTCCACCGCACCGTGCGGCAAGTCCCGATCGCCGAATCGCTGGTCCGTTATTGCGTCCGATTGGCGGACGCCAGCCGTCCCGGCCGACCCTCCGCGCCCGACTTCGTCAATCAATACGTCGCCTGGGGCGCTGGTCTGCGGGCCGCTCAGTTTCTGGTCCTGGGGGGGAAAGCCCGCGCCCTGTTCCGCGGCAAGCCGCATGTGTCGCTGGACGATATTCGCGCCTTGGCGCCGCCGACGCTCCGGCACCGTATTCTTCCCAGCTACCGGGCGGAGGCGGATGGCGTCACCGTCGATTCGTTGATTGAACAGCTCATGGCCCATGTACCCGCCGAGAAGAAATGAAAGGACGAATGTACCACGAGTCGCTGGGCACGCGTGGGGGGAGCGGCAACCCGTCGGCGCCGGCGGTGTCGTTTGATCCGGTCAGCTTGATGAAGCTCAAGTCCCTGGAGTTGCGAGCCAAGCTGGTCGTCGAAGGCCTGCTGAGCGGGCTCCATCGCAGTCCCTACCACGGATTTTCCGTCGAATTCACCGACTACCGCCCGTATACCCCCGGGGACGATCTCCGTTTCCTGGATTGGCGACTGCTGGCTCGCACCGACCGGCGGTACCTCAAACGGTTCGAAGATGAGACCAATCTGCGTTGCTATGTGGTGCTGGACCTCAGCCGTTCGATGGGATTTGGCAGCGGCGGTTTCAGCAAGGCGGACTACGCCAAGACGTTTGCCGCGACGTTGACCTACTTTCTGACGATGCAGCGCGACGCCGTGGGCCTGATCACGTGCGACCAGCAGATCGGCCAAGTCGTCTCGCCGCGATACCGCCCCGGCCAGTTGCGGCGGTTATTGGTCGCGCTGGAACAAGCGGTGGGGGGCGAAGGAACGAATCTGGCCGGCCCGCTGGAGCAAATCGCCCGGACCTTCCGCAAACGCGGGATGGTGGTGGTGATCTCCGACTTCTTGGCGCCGCTCGACGAGCTGACTCGGCAGTTGGCCTACCTCCATTCGATGCAGCACGACTTGATTTTGGTTCGCGTCCTGGATCCGGCCGAGGTCTCGTTCGACGTATCGAATCCGACCATGTTGGTGGACGCGGAGACCGGTCGAGACTTGTACGTCGATCCGGAGTTGGCTCGGGTCGGTTACTTGCGGAAGTTCGGCGCTCACGCGGCCGCTCTGGAAGGGCACTGCCGGGACCACGGGATCGAATTCCTCTCGCTGGTCACAGACCATCCCATGGAGCGGGCGCTGTTCGATTTCGTCAGCTCGCGGATGCAGCGGGGGCGCCAAGGAGACTTGCGGCGGCGGGC
>JBGSLW010000236.1:0-12553 GCA_041740495.1 Pirellulaceae bacterium | reverse complement strand
GGCGGCGGCTCGGGTCGCATCGCCTCCGCCGGCGGTAAATTGATCGCGCGGCGCACCGCGTACAACGCCCCCAACGACGAGGCCAATACGCTGATCGCCACACCGCCGACCACCGCCCGGTACTCCAAGCGAATCTGGAATTCCGGAAACCGATAGAATTTGGCGTACATCCGCGTCAGGTTGGCGCCGAGCCACGCCCCGAAGAGCACCCCCAGGATCGTCCCCACCAGGGAGATCAGCAGCACAAACTTCAAGTAGTGCCAGCCGACAGCCACCCGACCGTACCCGAAGGCCTTGAGGGCTGCGATCTGCTCGCGCTGCAGCCCGATCAGCCGCGACATCACCACGTTCAACAAGAAAGCGGAGACCGCCAGGAAAATCGTGGGGGCCACCAGCGCCATCGTGCGGAGCTGGCGGATCTCGTCCGAAATATACTGGTGCGAGGTCTGTTGGCTGCGGTCGTAGGCCCCGATCCCGCCGTACGGCGCCAATACCCGGTCGATCTGCTTGATCAGCTCGTCCACGTTCGTTCCGGGCGACGTCGCCACCGCCAAATCATTGAACGCGCCCGTCATGTCGAAGGCGGCTTCCAGTTGCCGCCGACTCATCCAAAACACGCCGAACCGCCGATGGTCGGGGAGCAAGTTTCCCGGTCCGATTTCGATGATGTACTCCGGCGAGAGGCAGAACCCCACGATGCGCAGCGGCTGCTTGCGGCCGTTGATCACCGCGGAAACGCTATCTCCCAACCCCAGCCGATGCGATTCCGCAAACGACTCGCTAACCAGAACATCGTCGCCGCGCGTCGAATCGACCCACCGCCCCCGCCGTAAATACACCCCATTCAGCGGCGGCTCTCCATGCTCCGGCAACGAGATCAGCCTGCCGATCGCCGGCTCACGCATGTGGGGGATGTCCAGCGAGACGGCCGCCACAATCCGCGGATACACCGACGTCACACCGGGTAGCTCGCGAACCCGCTCCGCCAAATGCAGGGGCGCGCGCTTGAGCGGCGCGAACACGTCGGCGAAACGGTAACGCTGGTAATACGTCTGTTGCGACCCGGACAGCGAGACCAGGGCCCCAATCGCCATCACAAACATCGCCACGCCGGACGCCATCACCGCGGCGATCGCCAAGGCTTGCGAGCGGACGTGCCACAGGTCGCGCAAAAGTTTCCGATCCAGGGCCAACATCCACTCACCATTGCAGCTCGGCCGGCGCCGATTTGGTCGTATTCGATTCAATCTGCGTCACGCGGCCGTCGGACAATTGCACCACCCGGTCGGCCATCGAGGCGATTACGGCGTTGTGCGTGATCACCGCCGTGGTCGTCCCCAGTTCGCGGTTCACTCGGGCGATCGCCTCCAACACCACCACCCCCGTGTGCACATCCAAGGCTCCGGTCGGTTCATCGCACAACAAGACATCCGGACGCTTGGCAATCGCTCGGGCGATCGCCACCCGTTGCTGTTCCCCCCCCGACAGCTGCGCGGGAAAGTGATGGCGGCGTTCCCCCAGCCCCACCAACGCCAACGCCTCGTCGGGGGACATCGGGTTCGCCGACAACTCGGTGATGAGGGCCACGTTTTCCCGCGCGGTCAGACTGGGGATCAAATTGTAAAATTGAAACACGAAGCCGACGTGCTCCCGGCGGTAGCGCGTCAGCGCCGTATCATTCCACTCGGTCAATACATGATCGCGGTAATGGACCGAGCCGCTGGTGGGGACGTCCAACCCTCCCAAGATGTTCAAAAGCGTCGACTTGCCGCTCCCGGACGGGCCCAACAGCACGACGAACTCGCCCGAGTACAAATCCAAATCGACCCCCTTGAGGGCGGCGACCTTCACTTCCCCCATCTGGTAGATCTTGGTGATATTCCGAGCACAAAAGACGACCTCGGCAATCGCTGGAGGGGTTTCAGCATTCAACGAAGAATCCTTGGATGAGACGGTCCGCAGTGACTCTGCGGCTCCGTGAGATATTCCATCCGGGAGCGAATCTGCACTTCGTGGGTCGAACACCGTTCACGCGGACACAAAGATGTCGGCGACTGCGAGCTGCCAATCAGGAAACAGATCGGCCGCGAGGAGGGTTTGGTCTGCCCGAAAAACCTCCGTGGTTCCGTCGATTCGATGGACCGCGATCTGCTGAGATTCGGGCTCGACGATCCAGACTTGCTGACACCCGTAGTCCAGCCACATCCGCGCCATGGCGACGACCCGCGAATACGAGTCGTAGGGCGAAACGATTTCCACGGCCAGGTCGGGGGCCCCTGAAAAATACCCTCGCTGTTCCTTCACTGCCTTAAGACGCTCGCGGCGCACAAATGCGATGTCTGGGGCGCGCACCGTGTCCGGATTTGTCGAGAGCAAGAAACCGGTTTCAGCGGTTAAGGTCACCCCCAAATTGTTCTGCGAAATAAAGGCGGCCAGCCGCCATTGCAGTGCCGCCGCGATCCGACCATGTTCGAATCCCGCGGGTGTCATGGTATACAGTGCTCCGCGAATCAACTCCCGCCGACGACCATCACGGGGCATGGCGAACAATGCCGCGGCCGTGTATTCGCCCGGCATCACCGTCACGGCACCGATTGCGTTTGCGGACAACGAAGTCTCTGTGTCGCTCATGACATGATCCCCTCCGCCGTCGGGCACCCGCCCCATGATCCGGACCGGATGCCGCGGTGGCTCGCCATCCATTGTAACCAGGCTTGGTCCCAAAACATCAGCCGCATGGCGCTAGCCTGCGGTTTCCGGTGTCGGATGCGTGAAGAAACCGCAGGCCAGCGCCATGCGGCTGATCTAATTTGCATGCCACATTGTGTTTCTGGGACAAAGCTTGGAACTAGCCACTTAGGGCCGCAAAGCGGACGGAGAGGGATTCGAACCCCCGGTACCCTGACGAGTACGCCGGTTTTCAAAACCGGTGCCTTCAACCGCTCAGCCATCCGTCCGGTTTATCGACGTTCGACGCGTCGTTACGGCAATAGGTTTACTTGGGCACCTTGCCGCGGCATTCGCCCACGCGCCTGTCACCTTAGCCTACTCGATCCACAAATTCGGCAGAAGTGCCGGTTTTCCTTTATCATGAATGGCATGAACGAGGTCACGCGAATTCTTAACGCGATGGAGCAAGGCGATCCGACCGGGGCGGAAGAGCTGCTGCCGCTGGTGTACCAAGAGCTCCGGCAGTTGGCGAAGCAAAGGCTGGCCCACGAACTTCCGGGGCAGACGTTGCAACCTACCGCGTTGGTCCACGAGGCCTTTCTCCGGTTGGTGGGGGGACAGAACCCCACCTCCTGGGACGGGCGCGGGCACTTCTTTGCCGCTGCGGCCGAGGCCATGCGGCGGATTCTGGTCGATCAGGCGCGTCGCAAAAAGAGTCTCAAGCGAGGCGGGAAACTCGGCCGCGTTGATCTGGAACCAGACGTGCACATCGCCGGGCCGGCGGAAGCGTCCGCAGACGACCTGCTGGCATTGGACGAGGCACTTGCCGAATTCGAAACGATCGATCCGGTGCGGGCGCGGGTCGTGAAACTCCATTATTTCAGCGGGTTTACTCAGCAAGAAACGGCCGAGGCCTTGGGGATCTCGCTGGCGACCGTCAAACGACACTGGGTCTTTGCGAGATCGTGGCTGTTCGGTCGCATTCGCGGCAAACGCGAATGACTCGATTCGCCTGAGCCACCTCGGCGGCGTTTTGCGCATTACCCTTGTTGGGTAGCAATTCAGGGAATGCCATGAAAACCGACCACGAGCGGATCGAGTCGATCTTTGTTACGGCGCTGGAAATTCAATCGGAAAGCGAACGGTTGGCGTATTTGAAGGACGCCTGCGGGGCCGACGGCGAACTGCGTGCGCAAGTCGACCGGCTCATCGAAAACCACCGCGAAGCCGGCAGTTTTCTCGTCATGCCAACTCGGGATCCCCCAGCCGGTTCCTCGACGCCGGATCAGGTGGGGTCTCAAATCGGACCCTACAAGCTCTTGCAGAAGCTGGGCGAAGGGGGGATGGGGGTCGTTTTTCTGGCCGAACAGGAGCAGCCCGTTCGTCGCCGCGTCGCCTTAAAAGTCATCCGCGCTGGCATGGACTCGTCGCATGTCCTGGCCCGGTTCGAGCACGAGCGGCAGGCCCTCGCGTTGATGGACCACCCCAATATCACCCGGGTTCTGGACGCCGGCGCGACGCCCGATGGACGCCCGTTTTTTGCGATGGAGCTAGTCCACGGAATCCCGATCACCAAATACTGCGATCAGGAACGACTATCGGTGGAAGACCGGCTCCGGTTGTTTATACCGGTCTGCCGCGCTGTTCAACATGCCCATCAGAAAGGCATCATCCATCGCGACTTGAAGCCGTCCAATATTATTGTCGGACTGTACGACGGCCAACCGGTGCCGAAAGTGATCGACTTTGGTGTCGCGAAGGCGACGGGGTCCAAGCTGATTGATGCAACGATTTACACCCAGGTTGGCCAGGTGATCGGCACGCTGGAGTACATGGCGCCCGAGCAGGCCGAACTGAACAATCTGGACATCGATACGCGGGCGGACATCTATTCGTTGGGGGTGGTGTTGTACGTTTTGTTGACGGGAGCCCCACCGTTCTCGGCCGAGGATCTAAGAAAAGCTGGCTTGGGAGAAATGCTGCGGATCATCCGGGAGATCGAGCCCAACAAGCCCAGCACGAAAATCACCGACACGGAGGACTTGCCGCGGGTGGCGGCCAACAGGCGCCTCGAACCGGCACGGCTCGCCAGCCGTGTGCGGGGCGAGTTGGACTGGATCACGATGAAGTGCCTGGAGAAAACCAGAAACCGCCGCTACGAGACCGCCAACGGGCTGGCCGTCGATCTCGAGCGGTTCCTTGCGAATGAGCCGGTGCAGGCGGGACCGCCGTCGGTCAGCTACAAATTGAGAAAGCTCTCCCGAAAGTATCGGCGCCTTCTCGCGGCGACCGCCAGTTTCACGTTGTTTCTGATCGCGGCTGCCGTGGTCTGCGCCTGGCTGGCGATTCGCGCCACGCGGGCGGAACAGACTGCGGAGCAAGAGCGCGACACGGCGATTGCCGAAAAACAGCGGGCCGACGACGAGGCTGCCGTCGCCACGGCCGTCAACGACTTCTTGCAGAATGACCTGCTGGGTCAGGCAGACATCGCGAACCAATCCGTGGCGGGCGAGCGCAACAAGGATATCTCCGTGCGCGAACTTTTGGATCGGGCCGCTGGCAATATATCGAAGAAGTTCCCCGGGCAGCCACGAACCGAGGCCGCGATCCTCACAACGCTGGGCAAAGCCTATCAGGCGCTCGGCGAATACGACGAAGCGAAAAAACACTTGGATCGAGCGCTGAAACTACGCCAGCAAGCGTTGGGCCAAAACGATCCTGATACGATTCAGAGTAACAGCGATCTGGCGATGCTCCACGTTGAGCGGAGTGAATTTGACGAGGCTGAGGAACTTCTCAGGCAAGTCCTGGAAGCTCGGCAAGCGACGCTCGGACCCGACGAGCGCGACACGCTGAAAACTCTCAATGACTTAGGCGTGCTCTTGTCCGACGGCGGGCGTTACGACGAGGCGGAGCCGCTCTTGACGGCCGCGCTGGAAGCCCGTCGCGCCCAACTCGGCGACGACGATCTGGACACGTTGGAAAGTTATCACGAAGTTGCCGTTTTGAACCGGAACCTCGGACGGTACGCCGAAGCCGACCGTTTATGTAGGCAGGCGTTCGAAGGTCGTCGCGCCAAACTCGGCGCCGATCATCCGCTCAGTCTGGAAAGCATGTTCGCACTGGGCGTAATCTCTATCGATTGGCATCTCTACGATGCAACGGCGTCCAAGTTCGACGAAGCGGAACGATTGTTCAACGAGCTCGTGGAAATAAGTACAGCTAAACTCGGCGCCGACCACCCGGAAACGCTTGGTGCCCTGAATTCACTCGCCGCGATCTATCAGGAAACCAATCGATACGATGAGGCGAAAAATTTATTGGAGCAGGTATTGAATGGTTGGCGCGACAAACTTGGACCCAACCATGTGGATACACTCGTGGCGCTGAATAATCTCGCAGCTCTGCACATACGGCTCGGACGACACGAGGAGGCCATTCCGCTCATGGAACAAGTCCTCGAGGGGCAGCGCGCCAAATTGGACCCTGACCATGTCGACTTACTCATCGCCATGCACAATCTGGCGGTTTCGTATCGAGACACGGGCCGCTATGAACAGGCTGAGCCGCTGCTCACCGAAGCCGTCGATCGGGCCAAGCGTACCCTTGGTTTCGAGCATATACTTTGTCAGACGGCCATCCCCAACCTGGCGGACCTTCATCATCTACAGGGAAAACCCGAGGCGACCGAATCGCTGCTGCGTGAAATCGCCGACTTCCATCGCCAACAATCCGGGCCGGAGTCCCAAGTCTACGATGACCAACTCTCGTTCTTGTTTCGCAACCTGATTCGCCAAGGAAAATTCATCGAGGCCGAACAAATTGCGCGCCAGCGCCTCGCAAGCCGGGTCAAGAACTCACCCGACGCTTGGGTGGTGTTTTTGCTAAAGTCCCACATCGGTGAATCGCTTTTAGGCCAGGCGAAGTTTGCTGACGCCGAACCTTACTTGAAGGAAGGCTATGAAGGATTGAACGCCCGCCGCAGTGAGATCGGTGGCAGCGCCAATAGCCGCGTGAATGTTGCAGTGGAAAATCTGGTAAAGCTGTACGAAGCGTGGGGCAAGGAGGACGAAGCCGCCAAGTGGCGCGAATCCCTCGATCCGATGGCGCAATAATGTGCTGGCAATTCCCACCGTCTAGGCCGATGCCCTTTCGATCCAGGCCAGGACTCAAATCAATAAAGTCGGGACCTGACAGCCTGTTCCAAAAATTAGCCGCCTGGCGCTAGCCTGCGGTTTCTTGGGGTCCAGCACAGGCCGAAACCGCAGGCTAGCGCCAGGCGGCTAATGGTCACGAGTCGCCGTTGCGTTTTTCAACAGGCTGCCAGGGCGTGGATGCTGAGGCCGCCAGCTTGGCAGTCCTGAATTCCTCTGCCGATCGCAATATCTAGGACTTTTCCAGAAAAATGGGTCCGCGGTTGAGCCAGCCAGCCGGCAGATTTCGCATTGAATTCTGTGGGGCTGGGGAGGTGGCCAACCGCGAGTTCGGCTGTCCCGATTTCAACAGAAAACCACCCTGGCACATTTCCGGCGGATTCGGTCTACGCCGCTCGGAAATGATCGCACCCTGTGGACCTTGTGGGAAAGGAACTTCTGATGAAATCGAACAAGAAAACCCCAGTCAACGACGACTCGCAACGGTCGAAGCCTCCAGCTCCCGATCGAAAACGCTTCCAGATCGTGAAGCTGGAACCGCGAATCGCTCCCAAATTGTCGGCGAACCATAACGAAACGATTGTGCGTGACAAGGCTTGAGCGCAACATCGATCGAGCGGCGTCGCATGCGAAGCACTGGTGGCTCGGTCACCGGTGCTTTTTTCCTGACCATGCCCGACCGGAGCGGGGTGATGAAACCGGAAACTCCTGTGGCCAATTCAAGACCCTCCTGGCGAAAACTCGCCAATCAAGCCGCCGCCAAGTTGGCCGCCGGAAAATACGACCAGGCGGAACGGTTGTATGGCAAGGCTCTGGAGTTTCGCCTCGCGGCGCAGCGGGATAAGCCCGGGAGGAAGAAGTCGCCAACGGACCAGTTCGAGCTTGAACTTGCGACACTGCAGAATAACCTCGCCGTCGTGCACAAATATCAAGGTCGCTTCGAGGACGCGCGCCGTTTGTATCGAATCGTTCTGCCGAACATCGTCCGAATCCTCGGCTCGCAACATGACGCGGTGGCAACGCTGTACCACAACCTCGGCGGACTGGAACACGCGCGCGGCAGATTCGCCCGAGCCGAACCGCTGGCACGCCGCGCGGTGGCGATTCGATTGAAAAACCTGGGCGCCAACCACCCGGATGTCGCCGCAGACCGGGCCGCCCTGGCGGCCATCCTGGACGGGCGTGGAAAGCGCGACGAGGCAGAACGGCTGTTTCGCCGGGCACTCGCGGTTTTCGCGCGGACTCACGGGGACGAACATCTGGAGATCGCGATCAATTTGAACAACCTCGCTGCACTCTTCCAGTCTCGTGGCGATGGGTTGCGGGCCGACAAACTCTACCGCCGCGCACTTGCCATCAAGGAGAAGGTCCTTGGACCTCGACATCCGGACACGGCCACAACTTTGAACAACCTCGCGGTCCTGTGCAAATCAAGTGGCAAATTGGAAGAAGCGGAATCTCTGTATGTCAGGGCGTTCGACATCTTCCGGGACTCACTTCAACCCGGACATCCGAAACGGAAGGCCTGTACCGCGAACCTTGCCGCACTTCGGCGCGAGAAAAATCATCGTGAACGAGACCACTCTGAAAATCGCCGAAAGTGAAGCCGACCGTGAAATCGAGCCTGCGCCGTTGCCTTGGAACGGTGACCAGGCTCGCTCGTCGATCGAGCATTCAACCACCTTGCCCGCGCGATCTCCGGATTTGACGATCCGCGACTTGGCCAACGGGTTCTTCGTGGTCCAAGCGCCGCAGTCTGCCGATTTCCTGCAGTTGGGCGAAGAAGAGCATTTCCTGCTCGCCCAACTGGATGGTGAAACCGACGCAGCCACCATCTGCTCCAGGTACGCAGATCGATTTGGTCAGACGCTTTCGCAGGAGGACCTGGAAGGGTTTCTGGAACTGGCGCAGGAACAGCATTTGCTTTGTCCAGACATTTCGTCACAAGGCTCTTCATTGGCCGGAGCAGGCGCTCGCGGGGCACACGCCAATCCGCCCTTGTCAACGGCCAATTCGCTGCTGTATTGGCGAAAAAACATCTTCGACCCGGATTCGTTGTTTTCCTGGATGGTTCCACGGATCCGGTTTGTCTGGACCCGGACCTTTCTTGTTCTTTCGATGGGTGTGATCGTGTTCGCCGTGGTACTGGTCTGGACCAACCGGCATGAACTCGCCACCTCTTTCCAGGAACTACTTCGCTGGGAAACGTTGGCACTCGTCTGGGTGATCTGCCTACTGGTTTCAGTGCTTCACGAGTTCGCCCACGGCCTGACGTGCAAACGCTTCGGCGGGGAAGTCCACGAGGTTGGCATCCTGATGATGTTCCTGATGCCCTGTCTGTATTGCGACGTCTCCTCGGCGTGGCTGTTCCCTGAGAAGTCGAAACGGATGTGGGTGATGTTCGCGGGGGTTTATTTCGAGCTGTTGCTGTGGGCGCTGGCGGCGATCGTGTGGCGGCTGACGCTGCCGCAGACCTTGTGCAACGACATCGCCTTGGTGGTGTTAAGCGTGTGCGGCCTGCAAACATTGCTGAATTTGATTCCGTTCATCAAGCTGGACGGCTACTTTCTGCTGAGCGACTGGCTGGAGATGCCCAACCTTCGTCAGCGGGCGATGGACTACGTTGGCGCGCGAGGGCGCTGGCTGTTTCTCGGGTCCGATCGGCCGCAGCCTGAGTCGCGGGGCATCCTGCTCGCTGTATTTGGAATTCTCTGTTGGACTTTTTCATGCCTGGTTGTGGCACTCGCGGCGGCCGGGATGATCCGGTTTGCCGCCCCCTATTTGGGGCCGCTGGTTGGGGTCGTGGTCGCGGCGGCGATTCTGTTCTGCTCAAGCACTCTTTGGAGACGTTGGGCGAGAGAGGAGGTCGGAATGTTGGCGTTCTGGCGGTCTGGGAGAATGGGGTTCTGGAGTTTGATCGTGCTCGGCTCCGGCCTGGCCCTGCGGTACGTGGAAGTCGAAGACCGCGTGGGAGGCCCGGTTGAAATTCGCGCTGCGATCCGGGCCGAGTTGCGGGCGACCGAGGCGGGCTTTCTCGCCGAGATTCTGGTCCAGGAAGGCGACCTGGTTTCGTGCGGCCGGATCATCGCTCGACTGAAGATCCCCGACCTGGAAAGTCGCACTAAGCAAAAACAGCTGGAAATGGAAGAAGCCGCCGCCAGGCTGCAATTGCTGGTGGCGGGCACTCGGCCTGAAGAAATTGCCGAGCAACGACAGCGTGTGGCGCGCGCCCGAGAGTGGCGCCAGTTGGCTGCCGAGGATCTGGCCCGCGACCGCCAGGCGTTGGCCGCCGAACTCGACCGACTCGACCACCAATGCCGGCAGTGTCAGGTCGAAGCAGAGGCAGCCGAGGAATCGCGCCAGCGCTTCGAGACTCTTGCGAACAACCAGGCCATCAACGAGCAGGAACTGGAAGAGGCCCAGCGACGGGCCGACGTGGCACAATCCCAATGGAAGCAAGCGCAGGCCGAGAGTTTGCTGCGGCAAGCTTTGGGTATTCGGGAAACGTTTTCGGGTCTCGACGCGCAATCAGAGCTTGTCCGCCGGGAAAACGAACTCGCGGACCTGGAAGCGCGCCTGAGAATGATGGAGGCCGGAAGCCGGAATGAAGAGATCGTAGCCGAACGAGCACATCTGGCGCGCTTGCGCGAGGAAGCGGATTGTCTGCAACAGGTTGCCGCCAGGCTCGTCATTCAGAGCCCTGTGTCCGGCGTCATGACCACTCCGAGGCTGCGCGACAAGTGCGGCCAGTACCTCCAGCCGGGGGATCTAATCTGCGTGGTTGAAGACCCTTGCCGCCTGGAGCTTGAAATTCAACTGCAGGAACAAGACGTCAGCGCCACAAGGGTCGGCCAATCCGTCCAGGTTCGGGCACGGGGATTTCCGCGCGACGTCATCCAAACCCGGGTATCCCGTCTGGCCCCAGCGGCCTCGCGCGGGGACGGCCAGAGCACCGTCGCTGTCTATTGCGAGCTCGAAAAAACAAGTCTCAGACTGCGATCCGGAATGACCGGATTCGCACGAGTCTACACCGGCCGCAGGTCGCTAGGTGAAATCGCGGCCGACCGCACTGTGCGGTTCTTCCGCACCCAGTATTGGTTCTGGCCCTGGTGATCCCGAACGGCCTGACCGAGCGAGCTATTCTGGGTCGGCCACACAACGCCTGTGGCGACTGCGCGTGTACATTCCCAGACGAGCAATTGAGGACAATGGCTCTACACTCAGCGTAGAACAGTTGTCACAACTATTCCGAATCGGGCTAAAGCGAGCAATTGAGGACAATGGCTCTACGCTCAGCGTAGAACAGTTGTCACAACTGTTCGGGCATGGGTCAGGCCGAACGATTGGGGATAATCGTTCTACACACTGGGGGGCGGCGCCGGCAACTTGTGGCACAAACGCCGGCTGTCGCCAACCAAATAAGCCAAGTCGACGGCTCGGGGACTTCGGAGAATATCTCCAGCGATATCTTGTTAAACCCTTCCGCTTCGCCCCAAACCCAAACGTAAATGTCTTGGGTCAATCCCAACGATGCAAACGTCGCGTTCGAAAAGGTCATGGTCCCGTTCAGAGACGAGCCTGACACGAAACCGTCTGGAACATACAGTGCGGAATTCGTTATCGCGAAGTGGTTTCCGGAGGACGAGTCCGCTGAGGCATTGCCGCCCGATCCGAAACCTCCCGGGACGACGTCGAACCCGCTGTAACTGTCCGTTGCGCCAGCCCCCATCCCGACGCTTCCTCCGGTCGGGTCGATACCCGCCGAGTGACTACTGTCGGCGCCTTGTGTCAAACCGGCAATATCGATCGTCCCAGACATCGAGAACACAACATCGCCGCCAACTTGTTGGGCCTCGATCAGCAACAAACTAGCCCAGCCAGTGGCCGCGGTCGAAAGCACGGCAACCGTCATCGCCACGCCGCAACAGATTCGCCTCATTTCCTCTTCCCCTCTTCTGGCGTATTTCCAATTCAGTCCTTCGTAGCTTGCACCCCTGCGAGGCAGCGAAAAGGTGTGCCAGCTGACCAATCAAGGTACCTCGTAGGGCCCAGAAAACAACTAGGCTACGTCCCAAGATCAGCTTTCATGCTCGATGCGGGCAAGAGGTGCCTGCCGAAGGGCTCGTGGCGAAAGGCTGGACCGAAGTGCTGGGGAACGGCTGGAAGGGTTACCGGACTTTTGAAACGAGGGCGGAAGGGCTGGAAGGGGAAGGGTTGGAAGGGTTACTGGACTTTCCCGGGTTAGCGATTCGCCCCTGTTATGGCCCAGAGGCTCCTCCAACACCGGTCGGTTTCGTGACCATCCCAAAATTCCGGTAACACTTCCGGGACTCACACCTACTTTTCCGGGACACCCACCTCCGCCCAGACCACCACATCCTCCTAACCTCCGCACCCTTCCCGGACGTTTCTTCCCAAAAAAATTCCGGTAACCCTTCCCGGACGTTTCCCGGACGTTCCAGAAGCGTAACGATCCGCTCGGCAAGCGAGCGGCATTTGGCGAGTTCGGCCAGATGCCTCGGGGTTCATCCCCGTGGAGTGTTCACGACCTACCTACCAACCAGCCAACCAGCTCAGCCTCGAAAGATGCCTCGGGGTTGATCCCCGAGGAGTGTTCACGTTCAGCCTAAGGACGCGCGGCGCTCCGACCCCTCTCCTCGGCCGCGAAGGCGACGTGCCATCGGATGGCGGCCTCCCGAGGCCGAAAGGGGGACGCGTGGGGGCAGCGA
>JBGSLW010000235.1:0-11087 GCA_041740495.1 Pirellulaceae bacterium | reverse complement strand
GTCGCGACCACCACACCGCACACCTCGGGGTGGCTGCCTCGACGATCCTGGGCTTGGCCTTTCTCTTGGCCGCCATCGGCAAGTCGGCGCAGGCACCAGTCAGCGCGTACATCCTGCGGGCGATGGAGGGGCCGACGCCCTCGAGCGCCATTTTTTACGGTGCGCTCTCGATTCACCTGGGCGCATTCCTCTTGTTGCGATTCGGACCGCTGCTGGATCATGCGCCTTACCTCTCGTTGGCCGTCCTGGGACTTGGGCTGGCCACGGCAGTTTTTGCCGCGGTGGCAAGCCGGGTCCAATCGGACGTCAAGAGCGCGTTGGCGTTTGCGTCGCTCACCCAAGTCGGATTGATCGTCGCCGAGATCGGCGTGGGATGGCGGTATTTGCCGCTCGTGCACTTGATCGGGCATGCCTGTCTTCGAACGCTGCAGCTGCTGCGGGCACCGTCGCTGTTGCGCGACTACCAACTGCTGGAAAACGCGTTGGGCCAGCATCTCTCGAATCGCCGTCCCTGGCTGGAATCCTGGTTGCCCCGGGGACTCGGCAGGCGGATCTTTCGGTGGGGGCTGGAACGCGGGTACTTGGACGTCGCACTGGACCGCTGGATCGTCGAACCTTGGATGCGATTGTTTCGCCGCATGGATCGACTTGAACGGAGCTGGACCAACTGGCTCGCGGGGCGGGGATCCACCGAGTCGATGTCGCGCGGATCGATCAAGTCCGGGAAGGAGTCGCGCCTTTGAACGAGCTGCACGGGCCGTGGTTGGAAATCGCCGTTTTCGTTCCGCTCCTAGGTGCGGGATGGGTCCGCTGGGCGCGATCGCCGGCGGCGGCCCGCCGCTGGACGCTCGGGTTTCTGGGGATCAGTCTGGCGGGAACGATCTGCGACTGGATCGATTTTTCTTGGCTGGATCGGTTCGCGGCGCACGACCGATGGGACTTGTGCTATCTCCTGCTGGGCCGTGATTGGTTGGTGGTTGATGAGCTCACCGCCCCCCTCTTGGCGCTCGTCGCACTGTTGGGGTTTCTGACGGTCCTGGCCACGTTGCGAACCAAGGTTGACCGAGTTTCCTACGGTGGCGTCTTGTTGGGCCAGTCGTGCTGTCTGGCCCTGTTCAGTGTGGAGGCCTCTTGGCTGGTGGTGGCGCTGCTCGCCTTGAGCGTTCTACCACTGGCCTTCGAGTTGCGAAGTCGGAATAAGTCGACCCGCGTTTATTGGCTGCATATGGGGACGCACGTGGTCCTCTTGGTCCTGGGCTGGGGCCTTTCGATCGCAACGACTCCGGGCAGTTGGCTGGGTGAACTTGCGACCGGAATTCTGGTCGTTTCGATCCTGATTCGAGCCGGGATCGCGCCGCTCCACTGTTGGGTTGCCGACGTGTGCGAACATGCGACGTTTGGCGGCGCCATTCTGTTTCTGACGCCGATGGCTGGGGCCTACGCAGCGGTCCGCCTACTCCTGCCGAGCGCAAGCGGTTGGGCGCTGGCCTGGTTGGCGTTCGCCGCCGTGGTGACGGCGGTGTATGCGGCGGGGCTGGCGTTGGTGCAACGCGACGCCCGGCGGTTTTTCTGCTATCTCTTTCTAAGCCATTCCGCGTTGGTCCTGGTCGGACTGGAAACGGTCACTCCCGAGGCATTGACGGGGGGCTTGTGCGTCTGGTTTGCCGCGAGTCTATCGCTGGCCGGTTTTGGCTTGACGCTCCGCTCGGTCGAATCGCGGATGGGGCGGTTGACGTTGACCGAATATCACGGCTTGTATGAGCATATGCCCAGCTTGGCGATGCTCTTTCTTTTGACCGGATTGGCAAGCGTCGGTTTTCCTGGCACGATCGGCTTCGTGGCGATGGAGTTGTTGATCGATGGGGTGATGCTGCACAACCCCTGGTTCGGATGGGCGATGGTCGCGGCGAGTGCTTTGAACGGAATCGCGATCTTGGGGGTCTACTTCCGCTTATTCACGGGAAAGCGGCGTCGCTCTTCGATATCACTGCAGGTGCGGCCGGCCGAACGGATCGCCGTCCTCAGCCTGATTGTGCTGATGGTCGGCGGCGGGGTCTTTCCCCAGCCGTTTCTCGCCTCGCGGCTGCACGCCGCGGGCAAACTGATCGAGATGCGGCAGTTGGAGCTCGCCTCGCATCCGCCGAGCGAACCGCTCCCATTTCTCGAGTCGAGTCCGCTGACCGGGGAAGCCGAAGGGGAGTCCGAGCCCCAGAATTCCGGCTCGCAGAGCCTGTTGCGCATTGAGGAACGGAGCCGCACGGCGGCACGGCGAATCGCCCAAACGCGCCAACGGGAACGCAACGCCGATTCCTCGCGCCGCGACTCGCTGCGGGCCCGTCCCCGCAGTCGGGACGCTTCGTCGGACGACTAATTCTGCCCGGCTGCGATCCCGTCTCCAGGATCTTGTACCGCCGCGCCGCGCTGCCAAGCCATTCGAGCAGTGAGCCGCGCGCGGACTCACCCCCATGCCAGCTTCGGCGCGCCGGATTTCCGTTTTCAGGCGTGAGTTCGCTGGCAGGTTGACCTTGAAAGCTCCGCGATCAATCGCGGTCTCCACTCGAAGCTCGCCGTCCCGGCGGCCATCGTACTTCAGCCTTTTGATTTCCAACCTGTCTTGAGATATCAAGCAATGAACCCCCAAAGCAAATCGATACAACACAAGATTTTTCAAAACGTGATGGCGGCGCTCACGGTCAGCTTTGTCGCCATTTCGCTGGGCGCGGCATTTGGCGTCCTCTCCGGCCGCGGCGCGTTCGCCGGCATGATTTCCGCTGCGGGCATCGCCGCGATTACGGCGGCGTTGGGAGGGACCCGGATTCAATGCAGCGGCCCGACCGGGCCGATGACCACGGTGATGGTCGCCTTGTTCGCTGCAACGGCCGGGGCAATCAGCGACAGATTCCCCCAGCTCAATCCCGACCATTTCATCAACCTGACGCTCTACCTGATGGCGGGATTGCTGATCCTGGCTGCGCTGTTCCGACTGGGACGATTCATCAGCTTGATCCCCAACGTTGTGATCTCAGGCTTCATGAATGGGATCGCCATCATCATCTGGCTCGATCAAATCAAACGGCTGTTCGGGTGGGGAGGGAAGGAAGCCTTCTACGGCCCGTTGGCGCTGAATTCCGTAGTGCTCCTGACTTCGGCCGGGTTGGTGTTCACCATTCCGCTGATCACGCGCCGCTGGATGCCTAAGTTCGCCGGTTTGTTGTCGGGGACGTTTTTGACGATCGTGATCATGACCGCCGCGTGCTCGCTCCTACAGCTGGACATTGAGCGGGTCAGTTTGGCAGCGGGGCTCAAGAGCTGGAGCGACTTCACCACCTTGCTCCGCACCCAGTTTCCTACCGACTGGTCGTGGGGACTATTGGCCGCGGCCTTTCCCTTTGCCCTGCAACTGGCCGTACTGGGATATCTCGATACGCTGATGACCTCGCTGGTCGTCGACAAGATGACGGGTGAGCAGACGAAAGCAAATCAGGAGCTGATGGCACAGGGTGTTGCACATGCCGCGGTTGCGACCGTGGGTGGAATTCCGGGCGCCCAAGCCACGATCCGATCGGTGCTGATGGTCAAGGAAGGCGCTTCTTGGCGTTGGGCCGGGGTGCTGGTTGGCATCCTGGCGTTGGCGGAAATGCTGATCTTTCAGGATTGGATCAAACTGATTCCGCAAGCCGTGTTTGCGGGCATCCTGGTGAAGGTGGGATACGACGTATTCGATTGGCTGCCATTCACGACGTATTTGCGACAACTACGCCAGCGGGAGTCGAAACGTCAACCAGCCCAAGGGAATGGCGGCCTGCGGGTTACATCGATGGAGTTGGGACTCATCGGAGGGACGGCCGCGGTCACGGTACTGATGGACTTGAATGTGGCTGTCGGCCTGTTTACCGCAGTTTTCTACATCTACAACAAGTTCATTTCGCCAAGTCGCCCGATTCCCGATTTGAAGGCAGGCACGCAGACCGAACTGTTCTCCGACGAAGACTAAGCCTTGTCCCAAAACACAGTTTCGCGTCCCATTGAGATCAGCCGCATGGCGCTAGCCTGCGGTTTCCGGTGTGGGATGCGCGAAGAAACCGCAGGCTAGCGCCATGCGGCTGATGTTTTGGGACAGGCCTAGTGTTTCAACCTCGAGATGAGCACATCGGATTTGACGTCGATGTGGCGAAAGCGGCCGCGGAGCTGCTCCAGGTTGGGGGCGTATCGTTCCGCCGTCTTGATGTCGACAAACTGCTCTGTGACCAGCCGGGCCAGACTGTCGGTGAACGAGTGCATACCCTCTTGGGCCGAGCCGGAGATGATGGCCGGCAGGTCTTCATCGTGTCCTTCGCGGATCCGCGTGGAGACGATCGGCGTGTTGAGCAGAACCTCCGTCGCCGGCACGACTTTGACCCCGGGCTTCGCGCTGGGGAGCAGCCGCTGAGCCATCACCGCCTTCAGACCATTCGCCAGGCAGGAACGAATGAAGGTATGCTCTTCGTGCGGGAAGAACTCCAGGATGCGGGCAAAACTTTGCATCGTATCCGCAGTGTGGAGTGTGACGAAAACCAGGTGCCCGGTCTCCGCCGCCATCAACCCGGCCAGCAACGTCTCCTTGTCCCGCATTTCGCCGATCACGATCACGTCGGGATCCTGGCGGACGGCGCCGCGGAGGGCGGTGGGAAAATCGATCACATCCAACCCGACCTCGCGCTGACTGACGTAACTCTTTTTGGGAATGAACAGGTACTCGACCGGATCTTCGATCGTGATGATATTGAGTGCGCTGTTTCGGTTCATGTAGTCGATGATCGCCGCCAGCGTGGAACTTTTGCCGCTGCCGGTGACCCCGCAGATGATCACCAACCCCTCATGGACGTTCTCCGCCACGTGATGATAGACAGGCGGCAGGTGGAGTTGTTCAAAATTGGGAATCGAAGCATTGACGCGGCGAATCGCCGCATGCAAGGCTCCGCCGGCCCGAAACACGCTGCAGCGAAAGCGGCTGCCGGAATCGGTGTAGGCGAAGTCGATCCCGCCGCGTTGCTCCAGTTGCGCGGTCAGCCCCGCTGGGATGATCGGGGCCAGGAGCTTCGCCGACCCCTCGTTCGTCAGTGGTGGCACGCTGGCCGAATGCAACTCCGAGGCGATCCGCAGCACAGGAGGCGAGCCGACTTTGATGTGCAAGTCCGAGGCCTCCACCTCGGTCATCTTCAGCAACAGCCGGTGAATCGTGAGTTCGCCTTGCATCGCGAGGCCCTCCGCCGAGGAAGTGGAAGAGGCTTGTATTATCTGTCGCCGCCGCGACGAACTCAATCCAGAAATTGGCCGAACATGGAATCTCTAACGAAAATAACCGTCGCACGGGCTGCCGAGGTCGTGACGTCCTGGCCTTCAGTGTATCGCCAGCTCGTTTAACGCCCAGCCGGAGGCGCCGGCTTCAATCTGCACGCCCAGCCGGAGGCGCCGGCTCCACGCTGCACGCCAGGCCGACATGCCGGCGCCTTCGGCTGGGCGGTAAACGAACGAGGAACCGTTGGGGCCAACTATTTTACTTGGGGCGATCACCTCGACACGCGGCAGTTGAAACAGCCGGGCCGCGCGTTGTGCACGTGCAAGTAGCGGACTCGGTCATCGCCAAAGATCCGTTCGATGGCCTCGCGCAAAACCGTTCCTGGACAGACGTCAGCGGCGATCATTTGCGCGTTGGCATCGTAGCCTCGCACCGACAACAGGCGATGGTGAAACATCGCGGGGATTTCCCCCGGCGGCGGGTTGGCGCTGGCGGCGCCGGCGCGGACGAAGATGGGGCCGGACGAGCGGTAGGGCCCCGCCACATCGTGGTGCGTGAAAGGGAGCGCGAGGACGGTTTCGCCGATCTCTGCATCGGCCAGACTGACTCGGCAGGGGTATCCCGGCTTTTCGTCGACGACGATCCGCCGGGCGCCGATCATGTCAAGCTCGGCGTCGCTCTGACGAAAGAGTGGGGCAAATTGCGCTGCGGGCAAACCGACGAATTGAAAGCTAACGGACATCGCGTGATGCTACTCGCTCAATGAAACCGTAAGAGTGCAAATTTCTTCTTGCCGCTCCGCATCACGATCATCGACGGACTGGCCAGATCGCGGACCGTCAACGTCGTCTCGACGCTCGCCTGCCGGCGGTTGTTGACGTAAGCGCCGCCTTGTTCGATACAGCGCCGCGCTTCCCCCTTGCTCTTGGCCAGGGTCGCGTGCACCAATGCATCGGTCAAGGTGATACCGGCCTCCAATTGGGACCGGGAAAGATCCTGGCTGGGGACGTCTGCGAAGATTTGTTGCAGGTCTTCGTCGGATAGGTCGCTAATCTCGGCGCCGAATAGGACGGCCGTGGCGAGTTCGGCTTTGCTCAGGCCGCTCGAACCATGCACCAGACGAGTCAGCGACTGCGCCAAACGCCGCTGGCTTTCGCGAGCTTCCGGCTGGTTCTGGCGCGCGTCATCGAGCGCTTCGATTTCCGCCGGGGACAAGTCGGAGAGGAATCGGAGACACTTGCCGGCATCCGCGTCCGCGACGTTGATCCAGTATTGATAGAACTCGTACGGGCTGGTCCGCTGGGGGGACAGCCAGACGGCGCCCGATTCGGTTTTGCCCATTTTGCTCCCGTCGGATTTGGTCAGGAGCGGCGCGGTCATACCGTACAGTTGAGCGCCGTCCATCCGCCGAGCCAAGTCGATCCCGGCGGTGATATTTCCCCATTGGTCGCTGCCGCCCACCTGTAGTTCGCAGCCATGGCGACGGTGGAGATAGACGAAATCAAAGGCCTGCAACAGCATGTAGCTGAATTCGGTGTAGCTAATCCCCCCGTCGTCGCGTTCCAGGCGATTGCGAACTGATTCTTTCGCCATCATCACGCTCACGGGAAAGTTTTTCCCGACGTCGCGAAGGAATTCGATGCAGGACATCGGACCGATCCAGTCGGCGTTGTTCAGGAGAAGTGCGCCGCAGGTGGGCGAATCGAAGTCGAGAAACTGTCGCATCTGCCGTTCGATTCCGGCGACGTTGGCGGCCAGCCGCTCGGCGTCGATCAAGTTGCGCTCGTCGCTTTTGCCGCTGGGATCTCCGATCATCCCGGTCGCTCCCCCGACGAGTGCGATCGGGCGGTGTCCGGCCTGTTGGAAACGTCGCAACAGCAGCAGGGGGAGGAGGCTGCCGACATGCAAGCTCTCCGCGGTGGGATCGAAACCGGCATAGACGGTCCGCGGACGGGCCTGGAGCCAGTCACCCAGCCCTGGGTCGGTTGCCTGGTACACCAAACCACGCCACTGCAATTCTTCGAACAAGGTCATCGCAAATAACTGTGCCAGAGGGGGAAACATCCACTATCTTATTGGACTGTAGCGAAAAAAAACTGGGAAGGGCAGGCGACGGTGGAGCGGGGGACGGATTGTGATGTTGGCCGCCTGGCCTATTTTTCCATTTTCGCCGTAACATTCCTAAGTGGTCCTCGTCGAAGTAGGCAAGTCCACCGCACCGCAGCTTTTCGATCGATCGCAACCGACGCAGGCGGAATTTGGCAATGAACACACCGAACCAGGCGGTTTCCCAACGCCAATGGGTCTTGGATGCCTTGGAGCGCTACGAACCGATCCTGCTGCGCTATGCGTGTCGCCTGACGCAGGGGGACCGCGATCGCGCGCAGGAAGCTGTCCAACATACGTTTGTGAAACTATGCCAGCAGGACCCGACGCATATATCCGAGAGCTTGGCCGGTTGGCTCTGCGCCGTGTGTCGCAATAAGGTCATCGACGACCTTCGTTTGCGGAGGCGAATCGTCCAAGTCCCGGATCTGCCGCCGATCGAATCGCATGAGCAGGAGCCGAACGCCATGGTCGAACAACACGAAATTGCCGAATTGTTGGAGGGGGTGATCGAGCAACTCCCTCCCGCCCAGCGGAACGCCTTGGAGTTATGGCGGACCGGGTTGCGGTACGGCGAGATCGCCGCTCGGTTGGATAAACAGGAGACGGCGATCCGAGTCGCGGTCCACCGGGCGATTGCCACGTTGCGAGCCCATCCGCTGGTGGCGGGCTGGCTGGGTGGGAACGGACCGGCGGGCGAGCCCGGCCGCATCGATTTTGCGCTCAGCCCTTTGACCTCCAGAGCGACATGATGCCGCTGCACTCGCCAGAAACTAGTCCTTTCCCCCCCCGCCCCAAGCCACCGCCCCGTCCCACGAATCCTACCGTTCCCGCGAACTGACGATTGACTACGAGTCGCTGCCTAGCACTGACTGATTGAGGTTGCCATGTCTCACAATCACAAACCGAATCCTGCGAACGAAGAGCTCGCTGCTGCGTTGACCGCCTATGCCCTGGGAGAACTTACTCCACAGGAGGGGGCGCGGATCGCCCAGCAGTTGCAACGCGAGCCCGGTTTACAGCGCGACGTCGAGCAGATCCGCCGATTGGCGACTGCCCTGCGGCCGGAACCGGTCGACTCCAATCGCAGCGATTCCGATCGCAGCGACTCCAATGGGAGCGATTCCTACGGGAGCGAGTCGAGAAGAAAGGTTCCCACCGCAGAAGTCGCCGCACGCGATACTTCGACTCGCGCTGCCGTGCTGGCTGCGCTCGACGGGAGCCCACCTCCCCTAGGCCTGCTGCAATCTTCACCTGTCGCCGCGTTGGCTCAGAATGCGATCGCGGAGGATACGGCGGCGTATGGTACGGCCGCGTATGACACGGCGGCGAAAGATCGCGTCGGCAAACCGCTCGGCAAACCTGACCGATCTGGAAATCGGGGCGGATGGCGATTCTCTCGGACGTGGCTGGCCGCCGTTGTGTCGACCGCAGCGCTCGTGATTTGCGCGGTGTTCTTGATCGGGCCGTTGATGAATTCGCGGAATGTGGCGATGCAAGCTCCATCCCTGCGAGCTCCCGCGATGCGAGCTCAAGCTCCGACCGCGGACCACGACGATGCCCGCAATGTTCGCAGGTTGGATCGGATCGATGATCAGGGGTTGGCGGGCGCGGAGCAGACTTCTGGAATTGCGACGTATTCGGGAGAAGCGGCCCCCAAGTTCGACTCGGCCGGTTTGGATCCGGCGGCGCCTGCCGCCCAGGCGGGGCAGGGGTTCTCTGCGGAAACGCTGAAGAAAAGTCTTGGGATCAGCGGCAGCAAGTTAAATTCTCGGGATCAGGCGGGATCTCGAGTAGAAACGACGGTCGCCGAGTCGGTCGCGCCGCAGATGCCGCTGACCGATTCGCTGGCTGCGAATCAACCCGCGACGACGCTGGAACTGTCGAAGGAGAAATCCGCAGACCTCGGGAGACCGAGTCGTGACGAGTTACAACCGGAACCACAGTCCCGCGCAGAAGTGTTGATGTTGGAAGAGGGCGCAAGACAACCCGGCGATCCCACCACAGCTCGGGAGCTGGCGATACGTCGACAGGAGGCGCCGTTGGGGGAAACAGCGCAGCGAAATGGTGTGCGCTCGGAAGCGATCGGAGACGGCGGGGGCGTCCCGGGCGGCTTCGGAGGCGGCCAGCCGACGCCGGTGGCCGATGCCCCACAACCAATCCGCGGAGAGCTTTCGGACTTGCCGAGCGAACTTTCGGAATCTCGAGGACGCGCAATCCAGCCTTCGCCCGCGGAGGATCGCATGTACTTCGGCGGGGGGATGGACGCCCTGAATCGCCCCGCCCGCGATACTAGGAACGAGCAGTATCGCCAGGTATGGGAAAATCCGTTTGTGCGGGCGGCCGGCGTCCACGCCTTGTCGACGTTGGCGATCGATGTCGACACTGCCTCGTACACGAATGTGCGCAAGTTCCTGCGGGAGGGCTCACTCCCCCCACCGGCGGCGGTTCGAATCGAAGAGTTCATCAACTATTTTGACTATCCGTATCCGCAACCCGACGACGGTCAGCCGTTTCGAGTCGATTTGAAATTGTTCGGCTGCCCGTGGAACTCGCAGCATTCGCTGTTGCGGGTCGGTGTGCAGGGGCGGGACGTCCCTCAAGCCCAGCGGCCGCCGACCAACCTGGTGTTCCTGGTCGATGTCTCCGGCTCGATGAGCTCGGACGACAAACTCCCGCTGCTCAAGCGGGGTCTCCAGCTGCTGGTCAGTCGTTTGGGCGAATCCGATTCGGTTTCGATCGTGACCTACGCGGGTGAAGCGGGGGTTGCGTTGCCACCCACGCCAGGAACTCAACAGCGGCAACTACTGGAAGCAATCGAGCGATTGCAATCGGGCGGGTCGACCCATGGGAGCGCCGGGATCGAAATGGCCTACCGGCTGGCGGAACAGCAATTTGTGCAGGGCGGGGTCAACCGCGTCCTCTGGGCGACCGACGGCGACCTGAACGTCGGTGTGACCGATGACCAGGCGTTGGTCGAGTTGATCAAGCAGAAAGCGGCCAGCGGAGTCTTTCTTACGGTGCTCGGGTTCGGCACGGGCAATTTGAAGGACGCCAAGTTGGAGGCGCTCGCCGACAACGGCAACGGGATCTACGCCTACATCGATGCGATCGGCGAAGCCCATAAGGTTTTGGTGGAGCAGATGTCGAGCAGCCTGGTGACGATCGCCAAGGACGTGAAGATCCAGATCGAGTTCAACCCGGTGCAGGTGGAGGCGTATCGGCTGATCGGCTACGAGAACCGTGTGCTGGCGACCCAAGACTTCGCGGACGATCGCAAGGATGGCGGAGAGATCGGGGCCGGGCATTCCGTGACCGCGTTGTATGAGATTGTGCCGGCGGGCGCTACCCTGCAAGCGGCCGAGCCGACGGCGGTCGATTTGAAGTACCAACGTCCGGAGGCCGGCCAACCGCTGCCGGAGGCCGACCGACGTAGCGCGATTGCGGCGGCCGCCACGGAGGAAGCGAAGGACGCGACGTTGCAACGCGAACTCGCGACGGTGGCGGTCCGCTACAAGGCCCCCGACGGTCAAGAAAGTGCGAAAGTCGAATTCAGCATCGATGCGGAGGCGACTTCGTTCAGTCAGGCCGACGACGATAGCCGCTTCGCCGCCGCGGTGGCAGCCTTCGCCATGCGCTTGCGGAGCTCGAGTTACGCCGGGTCGATCTCGTATGAGGCGATCGCGGAAATCGCCGGCGCTGC